>DATHPY010000592.1:0-6924 GCA_035483315.1 Puia sp.
ATGATGAATGGATTTGACATTATTCATGGTGGCGTTTTATTTTCTGCTTCTGATTCCGCTTTGGCGTTTGCGTGCAACTCACACGGGATTATTTCTGTCGCGCTGGATGTTAGTATAAGTTTTACGCGTCCTGTAAAATCAGGAGAGATATTGACTGTTGAAGCAAAAGAAATCCATCTCGGAAATAAAATTGGTGTTTATGATATTCGTACAATAAATGAAAAAGAGGAATTAGTTTGTTTTTTTAAAGGAACTGTTTATCGCACATCAAAAAAAATGATTTAATTTTTTTTATGCTCAGTCCAATTGATAATTATTTCCAAAAGCAAAATGAGCCTATAAAAAGTTGTTTGGAATTTTTGCACCAGCAAATACTCAATACGGATGCTAATATTACAGAATCGTGGAAATATAGAATGCCTTTTTAATTGTTATGATGGAAAAGATGTTTTGTTATCTCTGGATCCATAAAAAATTTAAACAACCTTATCTTGGAATAGTTGAAGGAAATAAAATAGTTCATCTCGAATTATTAAAAGAGAAAAGGTCGCGAATGAAAATATTATTGATTGACCCGGACAGAAATATTCCTGTTGAAAAGATAAACGCAATTTTAAAGGAAACTTTGAAGCTTTATAAAAAAAAGTAAATGATCTTTCGCGAAGCGCAAATAAATGACATAACGCAAATGCATGTTGTGCGAATTGCTGTTAAAGAAAATATTTTGCCCAACTCTGATCTTATCACCGCAAAAGATTATGAAGAGTTTTTAACGCAACGTGGCGAAGGTTGGGTTTGTGAAATTGATAATATTATTGTCGGATTTGCTATTGTTGATTTGATTGAAAATAACGTCTGGGCTTTATTTGTTCATCCTGAATTTGACGGAAAAGGAATTGGAAGAAGACTACATGACACAATGCTTGAATGGTATTTTTCTCAAACCGATAAAACAATTTGGTTGGGAACAAGCCCAAATACAAGAGCGGAAAAATTTTATCGCAAAGCAGGATGGAAAGAAACAGCAATAAGACCAAACGGAGAAATAAGATTTGAAATGAGCGAAGATGATTGGATAAAAATTCTCGAAGAACAATAATTAATTATTCAGCAATTTATTTTTTGCTTTGGTGTATTCGTCATCGCTCAAAATCCCTTTTTGTTTCAGCTCATATAATTTTTCAAGTTCAGCAGAAATATTTTGAGACGAGTTTCCCCGAACGCCCAAAGCGGTTGCCATTTGTGTTGCTTGGTTAACCGCGCGATGGTTCTCAAAATCAGATTGTGCCTGTGTTATCGTGTCTTTTAATCTTTTGGGATGATTGACATTAAAATAACTCGTCGCACCGGCTTCCGCAGCAGTTTGTATTTCTACATTCCCGAAATTTAAAAGTCGCCCCCAAACAGATTGATCGTAAGAAACATTATTTATTTTTTCAAGCGGGCTTTCTTTTGCAAAATGTCTTAATAAACCAGATTCATCAATAACACGGCTTGTTGTCACCACCCAAATATTCACTTTCCATTCAAAATATTTTATTAAGAAATAAATTATAGCAACTACGGAAATAAGCCACCAGTAACCGCCGTATTGAGCAGACAACCAAATTCCGGTTGCGATAAAAATAAGTGAGCCAAATGTTGGTCCGATCAATGAAACCCAGCTTGTATAAGTGACTAATAAAATTTTTTCTCCTTTTTGTAATGGCGTGCGCATGAGGCAAATTAATAATTAATAATGAATAATTGATAATAGGGCACGCTAAATAGAATTGTTGCGATACAAGATCGCGACGCAAGAATGCCCAATAGAATTACTATTGCTGGTTCCAAAATAATTAATAATCGAAAAAGGAGAATTGATAATTGGTAAAGAATGATGAGCATCAACAAATCGCACATCTTACATCCAACATCGTACATTGTTTCGGATTATTCATCCAATTTCAACACCGCCAAAAAAGCTTCCTGCGGAACTTCTACATTGCCGATCTGGCGCATGCGTTTTTTTCCTTCTTTTTGTTTTTCCAACAATTTTCTTTTACGACTGATATCGCCGCCGTAACATTTTGCAGTAACATCTTTACGGAGCGCGCTGATGGTTTCGCGCGCAATAACTTTAGCGCCGATTGCAGCTTGTATCGCAATTTGAAATTGCTGACGTGGTAATAATTCTTTTAATTTTTCACAAAGTTTTCTTCCGAAATCCTGCGCGCGGCTGCGATGTATCAATGCACTCAATGCATCAACTTTATCACCGTTCAATAAAATATCCATCTTCACAATATCACTGTCGCGATAACCGATAGGATGATAATCAAACGAAGCATATCCGCGCGTTTGACTTTTTAATTTATCATAAAAATCAAAAACAATTTCTGTAAGCGGCATTTCAAAAAGTAATTCAACACGAGTTGTAGTAAGATAACTTTGATTCAATAATATTCCGCGTTTGCCCAAACAAAGCGTCATGATGTTGCCGATATATTCCGGCTTCGTAATTATTTGCGCTTTGATATAAGGCTCTTCATTTTTTTCAATGCGCACCGGGTCGGGCATTTCGGTTGGATTATTTACAATTATTTTTTCTCCGTTCGTTGTGTATGCAATAAAACTCACGTTGGGAACAGTCGTGATGACGGTTTGATTAAATTCTCTTTCCAAACGCTCCTGGATAATTTCCATATGCAGCATACCCAGAAATCCGCAACGAAAGCCGAAACCCAATGCCTGCGAGGTTTCCAGCTCGTAGGTTAATGAAGCATCATTTAGTTGAAGTTTGTCCATGCAATCGCGCAGCTCAGAAAAATCATCCGTGTTTACAGGAAAAATTCCTGCAAAAACCATCGGCTTCACTTCTTCAAAACCCTGTATAATTTCCTGCGTTGGATTATTTACCAACGTCATTGTATCTCCAACTTTTACTTCTTTCGCATTTTTAATTCCGGTAATAATATAACCAACATTTCCGGCGCTCATTTCAGCGCGCGGTTCAAGCGTCAATTTTAAAATGCCCACTTCATCGGCTTCATATTCCGCGCCTGTAAAAATGAATTTTACTTTGTCGCCTTTTTTTAAAGTACCGTTATTTATTTTGTAGTAAACAATAATCCCGCGAAAAGAATTATACACACTGTCAAAGATCAAAGCCTGCAACGGCGCATTGGGATCGCCTTTTGGCGGAGGTATCTTTTTAATAATAGCTTCTAAAATTTCAGGAACCCCTAAACCGGTTCTTGCACTTGCCAATAAAATTTCTTCGGGTTTGCAACCAATCAGTTCAATGATCTGATCTTTCACTTCATCGACCATCGCGCCATCCATATCAATTTTATTGATCACCGGAATTATTTCCAAATCATTTTCGATAGCGAGATATAAATTGGAAATTGTTTGCGCCTGTATTCCCTGCGATGCATCAACAAGCAACAGCGCGCCTTCGCATGCAGCCAGCGCGCGGCTCACTTCATAACTGAAATCAACATGCCCGGGTGTATCAATTAAATTCAGCGTATACTCTTCACCGTTAGATTTATAATTTATTTGTATGGCGTGGCTTTTTATGGTGATTCCTTTTTCACGTTCCAGGTCCATATCATCAAGCACCTGGTCCATCATTTCGCGTTCGCTGATGGTGTTGGTAATTTGCAACAGGCGGTCTGCAAGGGTGGATTTACCGTGATCAATATGGGCGATGATGCAAAAATTGCGGATATTCTTCATTAAATTTTTTCGTCTTTAAATTGATGCGCAAAGGTAATGAAAAGCAGCGAGGTATTCGAATTACGAAATACGAATTTAGATTTACGATTTCTGATTTTGTGTCGTCGTTTTCTAATTGCTAATTCTTAATTATTCATTATTAATTTTCATGTCCCCGATAGCGAAATTCTATCAAGCATCGTTCCGCCAACTGGCGGACTCTTCTACTGTAGTGCTGGGCTGACCTGTAGGTTTATAAAATCCAAGAGACTTCATTGCGATGCGCATTGTGTAGAATTGTGTGTGGGCATGGACGGTGGCAATCTGCTTTAAAAAAAATAATGTCTTAATTATTCGAAAAGCAGATTGCCACGTCGCATCTCTGCACAAGCCATCGCGTCGCTCCTCGCAATGACGTTTACTGTTTGTAACATTTCAACTCTTCAACACCTCAACAATTAAACAATCAAACAGTATAACAATTCAGCACTTAAACAATTCAATCATTCAACTTCTCATTACTATCCGTATTACTAACGGTAATCTATATATAAAAAACCCTCATTACTGTTAAGCAATGAGGGCGTAAACAATCAATAATATTTTTTATTTTTCCGGGCGGTTCACTTCCACCAGCAATACTTTGGTAGTTTCTTTGCTCATGTTCTTAACGCTATGGGCAGTGGTAGGCGTAATCGCCGCCATTCCGGGTTTCATTTGCATCAGATTCTTTTTGCCATCTTTACCGGTAAACTCGGTGTTGCCTCCACCTGATATAACATACAATGCAAGGTCAGGATGAGAATGCATGACAGATGATTCGCCTGGTTTGTAAGTAGCTTCAATAATTCTTAATCCCAACGAATCCTTAATAAGTTTGTAACGGTTTGCTGCAACTTTGGTAGCGTCCAGCGGATTCGCAGCTCCTGTTCCCTGCGGTCTTGTAGTTTCTACCATCAATACTTTTACAGAAGTTTTCCCAATATTTTTCACACTATGAACTTCCGCACCTCTTATGTTTTCCATTCCAGATTTCATATTACTCACCATTTTTGTTCCGTCTTTTCCGGTGAATTCTGCTGCGCCTCCGTCAATTACATAAAGCGCATAATCAGGGTGTGAATGCATAACAGATGAATCGCCGGGCATATAAGTTGCTTCCAGAACGCGAATGCCCATAGTGTCGGCAAGCACTTTGTAAAGATTCGGAGCTGCTTTTACTGCATCGGGAACAGATGCTTCAACAGGTTTAACGCTGTCGGTTTTTGCAGCGGTTGCGGTGTCCGTAGTTTTGTCGCCCTTGTTATCATTAGATCCACAGGCAATGAAGAAAAATGAAATGGCGATTGCCAAAATAAATTGGCCCGTTAGTTTGGTGTTCATAAATTAATTTTTAGTAAAGAAAAAAAGTGGAACGGGTAAGAAGTTTACGCATGTGAAAATTGTTACTAAATATAAGTTTATTTAATTCATTACTCAAAATTGTTTATTCTAAAAAGCAAAGCAGAATGCTTCAGATGACGTTTCAATTTTATCAACATTTCAACTATTCATACAAGTTACTGTTCAAAGATATTCTTTTGAAGTAACTCAGCACATTTTGAATTATACGGGGCCGGCTGCGCCAGACCCCGCTGAGACGATAAATTATCAATTGTCAATTACCCAAAAATTGTATTATGCACCGGAGAAATAGTTGGCATACCCGGGTCAATGCCCATAACGGATAAAATCGGAAGAAGCGTTGCTCCAAAAGCCTGGAAATCTTCTGCACTATCCCACACATCTGTTATGCTAAGGTTTTCTGTGTCGCCATAAGCAGCATGAAAAGTTCTTCCCTTAGGAGCGGCTGCTCCTGCAGCTTCTAATTTTTTAATTGCTTCGTCATACAAAGCTGTAGTAAAACCTGCGTGAGTGAAACTTAAAATGATTGACATGATAGATGTTTTTATAGATTACTAAATGGGATATAATTATACTGTATCAATATTCAACATTTTATTTTGAATAAAAGACAGGGAATGAAAATTTATTTTTAATTTAAAATTGTAATTTCAAGGACTTTCCTCGTTTGAGCAATAACCATCGTTTTTAATCTTCGCACTTTATCCGGACTCCACAGTAAAATATGCTAATCATTTTTTTCAAACTAAAACAAAACGTTTATGAAACAACACCTGCTCCTGATCTTCTTATGTGTCGCTTTTTTTAGCTGCAATACCGAAGCGAAAAAAGATGAAGTCAAAACAGACAGCGCTGCGCCAAAAGAAGCGCTCATTTATCCTTTCATTCCAAAATATTCCATCAACTGGCAACAGGGAGATGAAAAAAATGCGGTGATCGCGCTTACTGCTTTTAAAAAATATCTTGATGGCGATGTAAAAGGATGTTTCGATTCCTTTGCCGACTCCATTGAATTTATTGCAGACAAGTTTTATTACAAGGGAAAGAAAGACAGTCTGATGGCAATGATGGTTCCGATGCGCGCAAGCTTAAGTTCTGCATCTGCTGTAGTGGACACATGGCTCACCGCTTACTATCCTGAGAAAAAAGATACCTGGGTTACCGTATGGTCAACAGAAACATGGACGGACAAAAAAGGAAAAACGGATTCTGCTTATTTGGTGGATGATATTCAGATGAAAGATGGAAAGATATTACAGATAGATGAAAAACAAAGACTGTTTCCGGAAACGCCGAAGAAAAAATAATTATAGAAACTCATAAATAAAAAAAATCCTGTCAGTGATAACGGGATTTTTTTTATAAATCAATATGGGCATGTTGAAAGGAAGAGTCTTTTTTAATTTTTACTTAAACTAAAAATTGATAATACTAAGTAACTTTATATCAAATTATATTCGTTTCTGATCAGGCTTCGGTAAATCTATTCATCAATTCTTAATATTTCATCAAACATGAAAATTTTGAAATTGTTTTTTTTAATTTTAGTCGTTTGCATAACATTTTCGAAATGCAAAAAAAGCATTTCTCCACCTGCCCAATCGAGCTGGACTCTCGACAACGTGAAATACAAACCATCTGATGTTATTTACTTATCCGGCGCTAATGAAATCCAGGCTTAGCGGCCTGGGAATTATGTATTGCTTTATTTCTTTGATTCATTAAAAAATAACACCCAGTATTCTGCCACCGATAGTTTCAACTTTGCTTACAATACGGGCCCTAATTATTGTTTTATAAAGCTGGGCAAAAATTGGG
>DATHPY010000593.1:0-2823 GCA_035483315.1 Puia sp.
AATTGGCGAGTTCATTAAAACACAGCCCGGTTCAGGATCTGAAAAAAGCGATAGGAATTAATGATCGCTATTTATTTATCAGTGAATTATTTCGCGGCGATGAAGCGATGTATGAACGCAGCATTAAAACAATAAATAATTTTCGCGTTTTATCTGAAGCTGAATATTGGATCGAGCGCGAATTAAAAGTAAAATTAGGTTGGGATAACAGCAAAACCATCACGCATCATTTCTACGACGTAGTTAAAAGGCGGTTTGCCTGAATAAACTGAATAATTTTTTCCGTCGCGCCTCTTCTTGCATACACATAATTTTTCGATGCTTCACATGCGTGATAATATTCTTCCGGATTAGTTAATAATCTATCCAAAACCGATTCCACTTCGAGCGCACTATCAACAACAATTCCGCCGCCACAATCAGCAAGTTCAATTGCTTCTACATATTTTTCAATAACCGGTCCGTATAAAACGGGCTTGCCATACACTGCGGCTTCCAAAACATTATGAATGCCATCATCACCAAACCCGCCACCAATATAGGTTATCGTGGCATATTTATATAATCGGGATAACATGCCGATGTTGTCAATTATCAAAACGTTGGTTGCTGATCGTTGGTTGTTAGTCGAATCAAAATCAGTCATTGGCCAACGTCCGTTAGTTGCATATTTTTCTAATTCAGAATAACGAATGCTGCGTCTGAATAACGACTCAACTTCTTTTAATCGTTCTTCATTTATTTCGTGTGGCGCAATAATGAATTTTATTTCCGCGTGTGCATTCGCATAATGATCTAATTCTTCTTCGTCTTCTTCCCATGTACTTCCGGCAACAATTATCGGAATGTTTTTGCCACAAAATTTTTCGATCACAGGAAATGATTCTGCTTTTTCGGCAATGTCTATCACCCGATCAAACCTTGTATCGCTGCTGACGGTTACATTTTCAATTATGCCGATTTGGGTGATCAGTTTTTTTGATTCTTCTGTTTGAAGAAATAAATGCGTGAAGTCGTGCATCATTTTCCGGTGCAGGTTTCCGTACCATTTCAAAAAAATATAATCAGGATAAAAAACAGCGGAGATCAATAATACGGGAATCTGTTTTTTCTTTAGCGCTTCCAGGTAATAATACCAATACTCATACTTGATCCACAACACAAGCTTTGGATTAATAAGCTCAATGAATTTGTTTGCGTTTGCTTTTGAATCTGCCGGCAGGTAAGTGATATAATCGGCGCCGTCGTAATTCTTTATAATTTCATAACCCGAAGGTGAAAAAAACGAAATGACGATTTTTGAGTTGGGATATAGTGATTTTATCTTTTCTAAAACCGGTCTTCCCTGTTCAAACTCGCCGAGTGACGCAGCGTGCATCCAAACCACTTCATTATTACTCGCGGAAAACTCTGACCGTATTCTTGAAAAAATATTTTTTCTTCCCGCCAGCCATAATCCCGCTTTTTTATTCCAGGGAGAAACCAGTCGCACGCCGGTTTTATAAAGCCACAAAAAAATATTGTAGAAAAGAATATTCACCTTTTACGTTGATTAGTCAGCAAATGTAATCCATTATTTAAGTTCATCTTCTGGCACGTTACTGGTATTGTACAAACCACAATTTTGGGTTAGGTTTGTGCCTTTTAAAAAATGAAAACACGAGAAAAATAAATTTTAATGATTGAGCGGACTGTTGCAATATTTCTTTGTCAAACTACGTTCAATAACCTGAAAATGAATACACTTAATTGAAAAAGCTTAAATCTTAAACCAAAATTATGAAGATCGCTGTTGTTGGAACCGGTTATGTTGGTTTGGTTACCGGTACCTGTTTTGCAGAAACGGGAAATGATATTTGCTGTGTAGATATTGATGCGGATAAAATTAAGAAACTCAAATCCGGTCAAATTACCATTTATGAACCCGGTCTTGAAAAGCTTTTTCTTCGTAACCTGAAGGAAGAGCGTTTACATTTTACGACCAATTTAGAAGAAGGAATCAAAGACGCTGCTATAATATTTTTAGCGTTGCCAACACCTCCGGGTGAAAATGGCTCTGCCGATCTGAAATATGTTCTGGGTGTTGCCGAAGACATTGGCAAAATTCTCACTTCATATAAAGTTATCGTTGATAAAAGCACAGTGCCGGTTGGCACTGCGCAAAAAGTACATAATGCAGTTGCTAAAAATTATTCCGGCGAGTTTGATATAGTTTCCAATCCTGAATTTTTGCGTGAAGGCGTTGCCGTGGATGATTTTATGAAACCCGACAGAGTTGTTGTTGGTACAACTTCTGAGCGCGCGAGAAAAGTAATGGATGAATTGTACAATCCATTTGTTCGCCAGGGTAATCCTATAATTTATATGGACGAACGTTCTGCAGAGCTTACAAAATATGCGGCGAATTCATTTCTTGCTACAAAAATAACTTTCATGAATGAGATCGCGCAATTGTGCGAAAGACTTGATGCGGATGTTGATCTCGTTCGTCGTGGTATTGGCAGTGATGAAAGAATTGGAAAACGTTTTTTATTTCCTGGAATTGGTTATGGCGGAAGTTGTTTCCCGAAAGATGTTCAGGCATTGGTGAATTCATCAAGAGAAGTTGGTTATGAATTCGGGATCCTGAATAAAGTGATGGACATAAATGAAAAACAAAAACTTCATCTCGTTTACAAAATAAAAAGATATTATAAGGATAATGTAAAAGGAAAACATTTTGCATTGTGGGGATTGGCTTTCAAACCAAATACTGATGACATCCGCGAAGCGCCGGCATTATATATTATTGATGCATTGCTGAAGGAAGGCGCAACGTTTTCT
>DATHPY010000594.1:0-4493 GCA_035483315.1 Puia sp.
TACACAGATGTAAATTCCGGCGGTAGTTTTGGATCTTCTCCGTTAAGAAAAGAAATAGGCATCGGCAAAGCAACTGTAATTGATGAGTTAATTATAAAATGGCCAACTTCAAACACGCAACAAGTTTTTAAAAATGTAAAGCCGGGAAAATTTTTAAAGATCACGGAAGGTGTTGATAAAATTGAAGAGATGAATCTTAAAACTTTACAGTTCAAAAAAAGTAATATGCCAATGAACATGAAAATGTAATCATGCTCAACTGTGAATCGAAAAATATTTTTAGGATATTACGATCAGTATAAATAAAAAATCCCGCCGGAGCGGGATTTTCTCTTCTGTCATAGCAATGGACTGTTTGTGATGAGAGAGATACTTTATTTTTTATGAGCGCTTATAATAGTTTTGTTTCGCATCATTAATTGCATTGTCTCTTTCATGTTTCAACTCGCGGATCTTTTGTCTTCTTTGTTTATGCGTTAAACTTTTGTCCTGTCTTGTCAACGCAATTTTTTCGCTGTAATCATATTTAATATCCGATATCTGCATATCCAATCTTGACATTGGTCTGTAATAACCATAGCCATAACCGTATCCATAAGGCGGATATGCCCAATAAGGATTATAATACAACGGAGCATAAACTCCCCATCCGCCACCTACATAAACGCGTGGACCTCCATAAAAACCACCCGCGCGAACTAAATGCTGCGCTGAAGCGCTAAGTACCACTGCTAACGACAACACCGATATTACTAACAACTTTTTCATGATCTTAATTTTTATGTTTAGTAATAAATTCCATTCACTTATTACTACTCAAAAACTGCACTAAAGGTTGCGTAAATATTTTCTTATAACTATTCTATAACATTGATAGACTGGTGGGTTAATCACTCGTTAAGCGAATTTGAAATTTTGACACATTAGTTGATGCGGGTTAAAAAATGTCAGTAGAAAATATGACATTATTTTGTTGAATCGTCAATAGAAAAGGTTTGCTTAATTTAGTATTCTAACATTCCCTTCACACTTTTAAATTCTAAATGTTTTTACTTTTCTGAACCGAAATAATTTTTATGAGTAAATTAATACTGATTTTGAGTTTGGGAATATTATTCATCACAAATCTGCACGCGCAAAATAGCGGTTGGAGCATTAACGCAGGAGTTGGCCTTGCGTTTCCTTCAGGAAAATTCGGAAGCAAAAATATTCATGATTCCACTGCTTCGTTTGCCAAAACGGGACCGGCATTTAATCTTGGAGTTGATTATAAATTGAAAAAAAATTTTGGATTATCGTTTTTAATTTCTGGGCAACAAAATAATGTTGACACAAAAACTTTGGATAATAAATTAGAAGCGGCTTTTCCCGGCAATGAATTTCATTCTACCAGTAATAATTGGTTTACCTGGGAATTTATGGCAGGCGCTTATATTTCGTTACCGCTTGATAAGAAAAATAAAATCAATTTTACAGCCCGCGCGATGGCAGGTATTTTAAAAACTTCAACTTATAAATTTTCACAATCACAAAGAACTGATCCAAATGACACGCTGAATCTCGGAGGCGGAACTACTACAATTGAATCATTTGGCTCGTATCAGCAACCGGTAAAATCAACATTTACTTATTTGGCAGGTGTTGGATTGCAATACAATCTTGATAAAATAATTTCTTTCAAAACCAATATTGATTATTCAGCAGCTTCGTTGAGTTTTGGAAGAATTGGATATGCAAGTTCAAGTGGTGCGTCTCTTGCTACAGGAACTGTAACTGGTCCGGGAGGTATAAATCAAACAACTCGCAGTTATCCCAAGCAACCATTCGCTTCAATAAACTGGCGTATTGGTATTGGAATTAACTTATAAAATATTTTATGTCTTATCAATTCACTTTATGAAGTCAAAAATTTTACTAACCATTTTTTCTTTCGGTTTTATTCTTCCTAAAATCGCTTTTTCTCAAAACAGTGAAAAAATTTATTTTGATGATAAGGATAGTGTAAATAATTATTATCTCGCTGTTCGTCCATTATCAGGAAACATAAAAGGTGTGCAGGTTTTATTCAGAAGTTTCGTTTCGCCGGAATTTGTTTTGCCCGAAACTAAATTGCACAATGTTGCCAGCGTAAATAATATACTCACCGTTTTTGCTTCATTAAAACAAACGCTTTCTGCAGATACAGTTTCTATCGAGAGAATCAACACTATTTTAAAGCATGTTGCGAAAAAATTTTCTGTTGATACAAGTAAGTTTGCGCTCGGTGGGTTTGAATATGCAGGAAATGTTGTTTTGCGTTATGCGGAATTCACGTATCAAGATCCATCGCAATTTTATATTCATCCAAAAGCTGTTTTTGCAATTAATTGCCCGGTTGATCTGATCGCACTTTGGCATTTGAGTGAAAGAGAGATCAAAAAAAATTATTTTCCGGGAGTTGTCGGCGACGCAAAATATACGCTGAATGATTTTATAAAGAGGTACGGTTCACTAAAAGACAATCTTCAAAAATATATTTACTGGTCGCCGTTTTATAAAGATGCGGAAACAACCGGCAACGAACAATTTCTGAAGAACGTTCCGGTAAGATTATATTACGATACAGACATTAATTATCAACTCAGCACCCGCCGGAATAGTTTTTATGATACGTATATTCCTGATGGTTCCGAATTAATAAACCGGTTGTTATTATTAGGAAATAACGATGCGGAATTTGTTGCAGCAAAACTACCCGGAATGAGAAGTAATGGATTAAGAAGTACTGATTCGTGGTCAATTGTTGATGAAGTGGATTGCATTCAGTGGCTAAAAAGAAAGCTGGATATTTTTGACGCGAATTTTTATGAGCCTGTTTATAATTTACCTGCTCCCGACGGTTGGGGTGTTGAACGTTTTTCATTCCCAATTGAATTCGCTCAGCAAATTCCGTACAAAGGAATTGAAGATGTTCGCTTCGCGCCGGGTTGGGGCGATAATACAAGTGAGGAATATTGGGCATATTGTTTTTTGTGGTGGCTAAATCCTGATGCAAAAATTGATGCAGCGTCATTGCAGGAAGATTTCAAAGAATATTATTCAGGTTTGATCGCGAGAAATATTGAGCCAAGAAAAATTCCGAAAGAAAAATTATTTCCAACGGTCGCAACAATTAAAAAAATAAAAACCATGGATGGTGATGTAGAAACCTTTAGCGGCACAATCAATATGCTCGATTATATGAAGCAGCAGCCAATGGTTTTAAATGCAGTTATTCACAAAACAATTTGTGCGTCACAAAATCACATAACTTTATTTGTAGAAGTTTCGCCGCAACCCGCAACACACGCTGTTTGGCAAAAAATGAATGCTATTTTTGCAGAGTTCAAATGCAGTAAATAAAGCCATTCCATGAAAGTATTTATTACACGTTTAATTCCTCAAGCCGGTATTGACATACTGGAAAATGCTGGTATTCAATTTCGCCAATGGAAAGAACCAAAAGATGTTCCTCAGGCGGAGCTGATTGAAATTTTGGAAGATTATGATGCGCTGATAAGTGTTGGACAAGACAGCATTGATAAAAAATTTCTCAACGCCTGCACTCATTTAAAAGTAATTGCGCAAATGGCTGTTGGCTACGATAATATTGATATTCCCGAAGCGACGAAATTAAAAATTCCCATAGGAAACACACCCGGCGTTTTAAGCAGCGCAACTGCGGATGTTGCTTTTTTATTGATGCTGATGGTTTCGCGCAAAGCGGTTTTCATGCACAAAAAAATTATTAAAGGTGAATGGAGTTTTTATGAACCGACGGATAATTTGGGAATAGAAGTGCATGGAAAAACGCTCGGCATTTTCGGTTTGGGAAAGATCGGTTACGAAATGGCAAAGAGATGTGCAAAAGCATTTGACATGAAAATTATTTATCACAATCGCAGTAATAATATTCAGGCTGAAAAAGAATTGAACGCAAAAAAAGTAAGTTTTGATGAACTGCTCGCGCAAAGCGATGTGTTATCAGTGCACACAGCATTAACTGCGGAAACAAAAAATATTTTCGACATTAATGCATTCAGCAAAATGAAAAATAATTCCATTTTCATCAACACGGCGCGCGGCGCCATTCACAACGAAACGGACCTGCTAAAAGCGCTCAATGAAAATATGATCTGGGGCGCAGGTTTGGATGTCACCAATCCCGAACCGATGCAGCCACACAATCCGTTATTAAATATGCCCAACGTCGCCATCCTTCCGCACATAGGCTCCGCAACGGAAGAAACGCGCAGTGCAATGGCAACACTCGCCGCTGAAAATATTGTCGCAGCTGCTAATGGAAAACCATTGCCCCACATTGTAAATCCGGAAGTGTACGAAGGAGTCTGACGGTTTAAAACCGTCTGACGCCTTGAAATCACCTACGCCGTTGTTGGCGTCCTCGCCAACAACATATTTTTGATAATTTTTAAATGTTGGCACGGATGCCAACATAAGCGAGGAATTTTTTT
>DATHPY010000595.1:0-4952 GCA_035483315.1 Puia sp.
CTACTTAGCATGTTCTTCCAGGTATGCAACGGCCTGGCCAACCGTGGTGATAGTTTCGGCCTGTTCGTCGGGAATGGAAATGTTGAATTCTTTTTCAAATTCCATAATAAGTTCTACGGTGTCTAATGAATCGGCACCTAAATCGTTGGTGAAAGAAGCCTCGTTGGTAACTTCTGCTTCTTCTACGCCTAATTTATCAACTATTATCTTTTTTACTCTTGTAGCGATGTCTGACATTTTTGTAAAGTTTAGTTACGGGTGCAAAAATATAATTTTTGGGCTAAACACAATAAACTACGTTTTTTTATTTTCAACAACACAAAAAAACGTTTTTGAAACGAACATTAATAAAGCCTGTTTGTTCTGACGTTTCGGACAAATTTTTCTGAATTTTGTCCAAACAAAGATTTTCCAAAATTTTGTTGCTTTTTTGATCTATTTCAATTTTGCGGCGTATTTCTCATCTTAAAATTTGAAAATTTAAATAACTTCGAAATATATTACCACTTAAACTATCGGCATGGCACTTAAGATGATTGATCACGGAACCAGAGAATATAACCAGATGGTTCAGTTGCGTAATGATATGCTTCGTAAACCTCTCGGGCTGACATTTGGTGTGGAAGAATTGGAAAAAGAAAAAGATGATGTGCTGATAGGCGCATTTGAAGACGATAAATTATTAGGATGTTGCCTGCTTACTAAAGTTGATAATGAAACAGTGCGCCTGCGGCAGATGGCTGTTCCCAATAGTTTACAAGGGAAAGGTGTTGGAAGAGCTTTGATGGTTTTTGCGGAAAATATTGCGCGCGATCTTGGTTATAAAAAATTAATTATGCACGCCCGCAAAACAGCTTTGGGTTTTTATGGCAAATTAGGATACAGCGTTTCTGGCGATGAATTTACAGAAGTCACTATTCCCCATTTTGTGATGGAAAAATCTTTAATTGAACCGAGTCTCAATTGACAGGTTGCATCGCTAAAACTTTTTCTTTTATAAACCTGTCCATTCGTTGAAGAAACTCCAGTAATTGCTGCATGGTTTCTATATCGGCAATAGTTAGTAAAAATAATTTTCCTGCCTGGCGCAATTTTACTTTATTGGTTTTTTGCTGAATAAATTCCATAATGTTTTTGAAAACATCTGATTCGAAATATGGAGAATCTGGTTTGTTGATGAAGTAACATTTTACAGAATTATTCTTTACAATAATTTTTTCAAAACCTAAAACCAGGGACAGTCTGCGTATGCGAACCGTGTCGAATAAATCTTCTACCTGGTTTGGAATTGGTCCGAACCTGTCAATTAATTCGACATGAAATTGTAATAGCTCATCTTCATTTTCACAATTATCCAATCGTGTGTACAACGATAATCTTTCTGTGATGCTTTCTACATATTCATCCGGTATCAAAATTTCCAAATCCGTATCAATTGTACAATCATGAACATAATCATCCTGCTTTGCAATTTCTTCTTCAAACACATCTTTGAATTCATTTCTTTTTAATTCTCTTATAGCTTCATCCAAAATTTTCTGATACATCTCAAAACCAATCTCAGCCATAAATCCGCTTTGTTCGCCGCCTAATAAATTTCCTGAACCGCGAATATCCAAATCGCGCATCGCGATCTGAAAGCCACTTCCCAAATCATTGTGCTGTTCCAATGTTTGCAAACGTTTGCGTGAATCGGAAGGCAATGTTGCAAGCGACGGTGCAAGCAAATAACAAAATGCTTTTCGATTGCTTCTGCCAACGCGCCCACGCAATTGATGCAAATCGCTCAATCCAAATTGATGCGCGTTGTTTACAATAATAGTATTTACATTGGGAATATCCACGCCGCTTTCAACAATATTTGTACAAACGAGCACATCATATTTTTTGTTGATGAAATCAAAAATGTGCTTTTCCAATTCATGACCTTCCATTTGTCCGTGTGCATAACCAATACTTAAATCCGGACATAAACCCTGAATAATCCCGGTCATTTCTGTTAATCCGAGCACACGATTGAAAATAAAAAATACTTGTCCGCCGCGCTCGGTTTCATAATAGATCGCGTCGCGGATAAAATCTTCATTGTATCCATGCAATTCGGTTTGTATGGGTTGCCTGTTCGGCGGCGGCGTGTTGATAATACTTAAATCCCTTGCACCCATTAAACTGAATTGCAAGGTTCTTGGGATAGGCGTTGCCGTTAGTGTTAAACAATCCACAGTTGAGCGAAATGTTTTTATTTTTTCTTTATGCGCAACGCCGAATTTTTGTTCTTCATCAATAACCAATAATCCGAGATCCTTATATTTTACATCTTTTCCCAGCAAAGCATGTGTGCCGATGATGATATCAATTTTTCCTTCTGATAACTTTTTTAATGTTTCTTTTTTTTGCGCGGCAGATTTGAACCGGTTTATATAATCAATCGTGACTGGGAAATCTTTCAAACGTTCACTGAAAGTTTGGTAATGCTGAAAAGCAAGGATCGTTGTGGGAACCAATATGGCAGCCTGTTTGCCATCGCAACAAGTTTTAAAAGCTGCGCGTATCGCAATTTCTGTTTTGCCAAATCCAACATCGCCGCAAACCAACCTGTCCATTGGTGAAGGAGATTCCATATCTTTTTTTACATCGGCAGTTGCTTTGCTCTGATCGGGAGTATCTTCATAAATAAAAGAAGCTTCCAATTCGGTTTGCATGTAATTATCCGGAGTGTGTGCAAATCCGCGCTCGGCTTTTCTTTGCGCATATAA
The DNA here is from genome assembly GCA_035483315.1 of Puia sp. GTDB lineage: Bacteria > Bacteroidota > Bacteroidia > Chitinophagales > Chitinophagaceae > Puia. Next base: position 2,757 of record DATHPY010000595.1, read on the forward strand.
TTTAATCAGGTCGAAAGCGATTTCTTTAACTTTCGTTTTTGTTTTGTCTTTTAATTTTTGCCAAACATCGCTGCCGAGTTTATTTATTTTTGGAACCGTTCCTTCTTTGCCGCTGTATTTGGAAATTTTGTGAAGCGAATTAATATTGACATATAAAATATCGCTGTCTTTATAAATTATGCGAACAGCTTCCTGCAATTTTCCATTCACTTCAATTTTTTGTAAGCCGCTGTATGTTCCAACGCCATGATCAATGTGCGTAACATAATCTCCCGGCTGCAATTCCCGGAGCGTTTTTAAAGTGAGCGCTTTATTTTTATTGTAAGCCTGCTTTACTTTGTATTTATGATAGCGCTGAAAAATTTCATGATCTGTGTAACAAACAACTTTCAGATGGTCATCAATAAAACCCTCGTGAATAGATTTTGGAATTGGTGTGAATTGAATTGCCGCGTGCAGGTCTTCAAAGATCACGCGCAATCTTTCTAATTGTCGTGGATTTTCTGCGAATAAATAAATTGAATATTTATTTGCTTCCAGATCTTTTAGGTTTTTTATAAGCAGATCGAACTGCCTGTTAAAAGCAGGTTGCTGTCTTGTTTTAAATTCAATCTCAATATCCGGTTGTATATTACCGTTAGTTTTTCCAAATTCAACGAAGTGAAATTTTTTTAGCTGATCTTCGACAGAACCGATCTTAATAAAATCATTTCTTGTAAGCGATACTTTTTGTTCCTCATCATTATCATCAATCGAAGCTTGTTGCTGAGTTTTATTTTTTTCGAGATATTCATCCAGGTCTTCTTCTTCAATCAATAATCTTCTTTTTGTAAAATCCCAATCCTGCATCCACACAACCGTATTATCATTCACAAAATCAAACAAACTCACTTTTTCTTTGTCGTCAAATTGCGTTTCTATATTTGGAATAATATTTACCTGCAAAAGTTTGCGTTCGCTCAGTTGCGTCTGCGGATCAAAAATGCGGATAGAGTCCACATCATTCCCAAATAATTCAACACGGTAAGGCTTTTCATTTCCGAAAGAATAAATATCAAGAATACCGCCGCGCAAAGCAAACTGTCCCGGTTCATAAACAAAATCCGTTCGCTCAAATCCATACCGCACAAATTTTTCCATCAGATCATTAAGGTCAATTGTTTCGCCGATTTTGATATAGATCATATTGCCGGATAAAGTTTTTGGCAATACAACTTTTTCAAAAATCGCTTCCGGGTAAGTAACAATTATTTTTTTATTGCCGCCGGCGCTCCATTTCGTCAACGCTTCCGTGCGCAGCATTACGTGGCTGCTATTTAGCAGGGAATAATTTTTTTTATTTCTGAAAGAAGATGGAAAATAAAAAATATCCAATCCGCCGGTAAGATTTTCAATCGTGTTATGCAGGTATGCCGCGGCTTCTGCATCTTCACAAACAACAATATGATTTAGCTGACTTGTGATAGAGTGTTGAAATAACGAGCTAATAACAAACGCCGGTGAGCTTCCATATAAACCAGAAAGAGAAATTTTTTGCGGAGAAGACAAAGTAAGCCCGTTCGCCAATTGAAAAAGGCGGGGAGAATTTAAAAATAAATCTGATAAAACCTCACTGTTCATCCAGTCGCAAAACTACTAAAATTTCTGATGCGAATATTAGCGATAATTCGTTCCAATTCGTGTAATTCGCGTTTCAAGCAACCGCACAAAATAAAAAATCGTATATATTTATAGTGCGGATTTGTGAAGTGATTAATAAGTGGCGTCATAATCAATTCTGACTTCTGCTTTGGTTATTTTGCCGGCGAGCACTTGTACAGGTGCAATGTTATTATCCTTGTCAAAAATACTGGCATAAAACAATGCACCTTTTTTTGTAAAAAGAGAATAGCTACCGGGCTCTAACTGAACTTTAAAATATCCGGTTGTATCAGATTCAACTTTTGTAATAAGTTTTGTAATGACAGCAGAATAAAAAACAGATTGTCCTTGTCGTGTAACTTGATTTATATTTGTGAGCTGATAAATGTACAAGGTTGTTTTTATTCCTTTAGGTGATGAAGGTTTTCTACCGGGCGATGGCATTTGATTTCCGGATATAAAATAAACGTGTCCTTCAATACCCTGGCTGATTTTATTTGTTGAATCTTTTATTTTGAAAGAAGAACAGCATACGATGATTAACAAAACTCCTAA
>DATHPY010000596.1:0-5621 GCA_035483315.1 Puia sp.
TGGTTAGTTTTTTCGCTGGCTTACTGATTATAATTTCTTTATACCAGCTATCGTTTACGTGGTTTGTAAATAAGCACGAATCTGCTATGGGCGTGCGTGCCAAGCAATATGTAAACAGGGTGTATCCTTCCGCGCAAAACACTTACCCCGGCGATAAAGAAGCGCAAGCTTTGTACCAGGACACTCTTGACGGAATTTATAACCAGAGATTACACAAGTTGCTCGACAGCACCAAGGATACAAAAATTACCTGGTGGGGAACAACTTACCAAAAATCGAAAGAAAGCGAATTATTGCTGGGGCTTGATTTGCAGGGCGGCATTAATGTTACCATGGATATTGCTTTAGATGGATTGATAAAAGGACTCGCAAATAATCCCAACGACTCCAAAATATTGAATGCGATTCAACTTGCTTTTCAAAAAAAGCTCACTAATGATGCAAACTTTATTGATCTTTTTGCGCAAAGTTTCAAAGAACAAAATCCTGCTGTTTCGCTTGCTCCTTTCTTTGCAAATTCAACAAGAAATAAATTAAAATTCGAAGCTTCCGATAATGTAGTCGTTGCTTATATTCATGACCAGGCAAATGCGGCGATGCAGCAAACACTCAAAGTTTTAACCTTAAGAATCGACAAATTCGGAGTTGCGCAGCCAAGTATTAATCTCGATGAAGCAAAAGGATTGATCACCGTGGAATTGGCCGGAGCAACGGATCCCGAAAGAGTTAATAAATATTTGCAATCAACAGCCAATCTTCAATTTTGGGAAGTATATAATGTAGTAGACTTGCAGAATTCTTTTTTGGGTGCTGATAAAGCATTGCAAAATTATCTTAATGGAGTAAAGGACACTTCTACAGTTGCAAAAAACGATTCCACAAAAGCAGATACAACTACCAGTGCGCTTAATGAAAATCCGTTGTTGCACAAATTACAATTTGAACAAGGATACCAGGATCCAAAAAAATCAAAGACAATATACCCCGGTCCGGTTGCACAGGTTTTACTCAAGGATACTTCTACTATTAATGGCTATCTCAACAATCCTGTTGTTCGCAATAATTTTCCTCCTAATCTGAAATTTTTATGGGGGAAACAAGAAAAAGATGACAACGGTAAACTTGTTAACAGGCTTGCGTTATACGCGATCAAAACCGTACCAGGTATTAGCAAAGCAAGGCTCGAAGGAAGTTCCGTTACGGATGCCCGCCAGGATTATGATCAAATTACGGGTAAGGTTGTGGTGGAAATGTCAATGGATAATCAAGGAGCAAATATTTGGGCCAATATGACCACTCAAAATGTAGATCATTCGATTGCAATTGTTCTTGATGATATTGTTTATTCGGCTCCAACTGTTGATGAACCGATACAAGGTGGAAACTCGCGCATCAGTTTGGGAAATGCAACCGCTGAAGAAGGACAGGATTTAGCTAATATTTTAAAATCAGGTAAGTTAGAAGCGCCGGCTAAAATTGTTCAGGAACAAGTTGTTGGTCCAACGTTAGGAAAAGAATCTGTGCATGGTGGTATGATGGCGTTCGCGCTATCCTTTCTCGTGATCTTTATTTTAATGCTCGTTTATTTTAATACTGCCGGTTGGATAGCGAATATTTCTTTAATTCTTAACCTGCTATTTACGATTGGTGTGCTGAGCGCATTAGGCGCAACCCTTACTGCTCCTGGTATTGCGGGTTTGGTACTAACCATCGGTATGGCTGTTGATACGAACGTAATTATTTTTGAAAGAATAAAAGAAGAGCTCACAAAAGGCAAAGCATATGTTCTTGCATTTAAAGATGGATACCTGCGTTCGCTTGCGCCGGTGTTAGATGCGCACGTTACCACATTTTTAACTGCTGCAATTCTTTTTTACTTCGGGTTAGGTCCTGTAAAAGGATTTGCCACAACACAAATGCTTGGTATAACATTATCACTTTTCTGCGGCATTTTAATTTCCTGGTTGATCACTGATTTCTGGACAAACAAAAACCGCCACTTTAAATATTTCACTCCAATATCAAAAAAAATATTTCAGAAAGCGCATTTCAAATTTATTGAGTACAGAAAAGTTGCTTACGGAATTTCGGTTGTTGTATTAATTCTCGGAGTAAGTTCTTTTTTTCACGGTTTTAATCAAGGCGTTGAATTTAGCGGAGGCAGAAGTTATGTAGTGAAATTTGCAAAACCAATTCAGCACGATCCATTATTAAATTCATTGAATAAAGCTTTCGGAAAATTCCCGGTTATTAAAACTTATGGCTCAAATGATGAATGGGAAATCACCACAGATTATTTAGTGAAGCAGACAGGTCCAACAACTGATTCGCTTGTCCGGGAAAAATTGTATGAAGGATTGACAAGCTTTCTTCCTGCCGGAACTACGTATCAGACTTTTGCAATACCGAATAAATTTATTCAGCAAACAAAAAAAGTTGAACCTACCATTTCTGATGATCTGAAATCAGGCGCGATCAAGGCTACAATTTTTGCGATAATGATTATTTTCTTTTACATCTTTATTCGTTTCCGCGATTGGCGTTATTCGCTCGGAACCATTGTTTCATTATTGCACGACGTATTTGTTACACTCGCTGTATTTTCTTTTCTGCGGAATATTGTGCCATTCCCCATGGAAATTGACCAGCATTTCATTGCGGCGGTATTAACAGTAATAGGTTTTTCCATGAACGATACAGTAATTGTATTCGACAGAATTCGTGAATACAGCAGGCAAATGCCAAAAGCTTCCAATGGAGAAATAATAAATAAAGCTGTGAATGATACACTGAGCAGAACCATTATGACATCACTCACCGTGTTTTTAACTCTGCTAATTCTTTTCTTTGTCGGCGGAGAAGTGACAAAGGGTTTTGCATTCGCAATGCTTATTGGTGTAATCACCGGAACGTATTCTTCCATTTTTGTTGCGGCGCCAATACTGGTTGACTTTGCAAAAACAAAAGGACTTGGAAAAAAAGATACAACGGTTACAAAAGCCAAGCCTGTTCTTACAAAATAAAATACTTTCTTATTTAATTTTAAAAGCCATGTTTTTGCATGGCTTTTTATTTTGCTAATATTGCAAAGTTGAATTGTTGGATTGTTCATTGTTTAATTGTTAGGTTTCAATTTCAACCATCCAACAATAGAAGAATTGAACAATTAATCAATGCAATACACGAAGGTTTCTTATATGAAAAAGATATCGGTAATAATAATCTCCGTTTTATTTTTTAGTAATTCTTATTGCCAGTATACAGTACGGCTGAATATCACGCAGCTTTCCGCTCAACCAAAAACGAATGTTATTTTTGTTGCAGGATCATTCAATAACTGGACGCCAAACGATGAGGATAATAAATTTCAACAAGACAGCGCCGGTAATTTCTTTTTAAATTATCCACGTGTGGATTCAGGAACATACGAATTTAAATTTACCCGTGGATCATGGCAAACGGTGGAGTGTAAAAAGAACGGAGCAGATATTGAAAATAGAATTGTTACCATTAAATCAGATACCGTATTAAATTTTTCAATTGAATCATGGAAAGATTTATCTATGCAGGAACCACGCAAACATACAGCAAGTAAAAATGTACACATTATTGATTCCGCTTTTTACATTCCGCAATTAAACAGGCATCGTCGCATTTGGATTTATCTGCCGCCGGATTATTCTTCATCCCAAAAAAAATACGCCGTGCTGTATATGCACGATGGCCAAAATTTATTTGATGAATACACCGCGGCTTTTGGCGAATGGGGGATTGATGAAGCCATGGATACTTTATCAACTTCAAAAAAAAGTTTGATCGTCGTTGGAATTGATAACGGAGCTGAAAAAAGAATGAGTGAATACAATCCCTATGAATACGACCGGTTTGGCAAAGGCGAAGGAAAAGAATATACTAATTTTTTAGTTTCAACTTTGAAACCATTTATTGATGCGCATTATAGAACAAAAAAAGACTCGGCGCACACATATATTGCGGGAAGCAGCATGGGCGGATTAATATCTTTTTATGCAATACTCGAATACCCAAAAATATTTGGGGTCGCAGGAATTTTTTCTCCTGCATTCTGGACAGCTCCGCAATTAAATGATGAAGTAAAAAGGAAAGCTTCGTCTGTAAAAGGAAAATTTTATTTTTATGCCGGTGGTTCAGAAAGCAAAACAATGGTAAGCGACATGCAGAACATTATTGATATTCTCCGTGATAATTCAAAAGCCCAGATCAAAGTTGAAATTAATAACGAGGGAAGGCACAACGAAACTAACTGGCGGAGAGAATTCCCCAAATTTTATAACTGGATAAATTAATTTGTAAATAAAAAAGGCTGTCAAAAGACAGCCTTTAATTTATAAGTTAGCTTAACTAAATTACTTGTGATGATGCACTGGATGATGATGTCTGTGATGCCTGTGGTGTTTAACAGGTCTGTGTTGCGCAAAACTCATAGCGACAAAACCAACCAGAAGTAAGGATAAAAGAAAAGACTTTTTCATGATATAATAAATTTAATAAGCTGCAATTTACTAAAAATAAATTTAGATTAAAATAGTTAATAGGTTTTAACTTCTGTTAAATCATTAAAAAAGCAACATTTAAGTGGCTTGTATGCTTATTTAGCTGGTGTTGTTTTAGCCGGCTTATTTTCCTTAAATCGCTTATCTGGTGTTCCGTCTTTTTTCAGATGAGTAGTTGCAGGTTTTTTCGCAGCATCTTTATTTGCTTTGTAACGCATGTCGGCTGTTCCGTCTTTTTTCTTTGGTCCGGCTGAAACAGTGCTCGTGGTCGTCGTTGTTTTTTTCTTGTCAGTTTTTGCAGGGCTTGTTTGAGCAAATGTAAGCCCGGTAAAAGCAAGCATAAAAACAAACGCCAGAATAATTCTTTTCATACAAAATAAATTTTAAGTTTTAGGAATTTAAATCCATGTAAATCTATCCAAATAAAAAAATCTATCAAAAAAAGTTTAACTTAATCATGGGCATCTTTGTTTATGGGTGTTTAAGAAAAAATGTGTATTCCCTTAACTACCATTTAACTACATAAATGAGTGTTCAAAAGCAATTTTGCTAAACATATACTGTTTATTTAAGCATGCGTTCATCCACCTTGAAATTAATTGTTTTGCTAGCAACAATTTTAACCACAATAATTGTGCTTGTACAATTATACTGGCTTAAAAAGGTGTACTCATTCGAAGAAAAACAATTTAATAATAATGTGGTAAAAAGTATTCGGGGGGTGTTTGAAGATTTGCAGATGAACGATAATCCATCCATGATCTTTCAGCAATTGATTGCAAGCCCGGGACCAGATTATATTATTTTCAAAGCAGATACGCTGCCATTAAAAGATTCACTGACTTTTTATTTACAGAGAGAGTTTGCAGATTTTGACGTACTCACGGATTGCAAACTCGGCGCATTCAGCAAAGACACAAAAAAATATATTTATGCAGAATATATTCCAGCAGCAGCTTCCCGATATCCTATTCAGGACGTAAATGATTTGCCGGTTTTTGATGATGATTTCGATCACATCCTGCTTTATTTTCCACATCGCAGCAATTATATTTTGGGGCAGATGAATTTTTGGATCATCAGCAGCGT
>DATHPY010000597.1:0-2226 GCA_035483315.1 Puia sp.
AAAAAAAATGTATGATTCCGCAATACAGGATTACACAAAAGTTATCAGTATAAATCCTAAACCGCGGGATGCTTATGCCGGGCGGGCAAACTGTTTTGCAAGCGAAAAAAAATTTGACCTCGCAATACAAGATCTGAATGCAGCTATCAATATTGATTCCACTTTTATTAATCCCTACAATGCCCGTGGTTTGGTTTATATGTCCATGGGCGAATATGAGCTGGCAGTAAATGATTATAAGAAAGCAATTTTATTAGACGTGAAAAAGGATAAGCCTTATGCAATTATTAATATTATCGGACCGCTTGCACGCCTGCACCGTTTTTCTGAAGCTGACGGGTTTTATAATGATTACCAAACCAAATATTCTTCCGGTTATATTGACGATCCTTCCTGGGCATTCTTTAAAAAATTTATAGAAGCTGTTACAAAAAATCTTTCTAAAAATGATTTTACAACTGCTTTAATGAATTTAAATGAGGCTGAAAGATTATACAGCACAAAAAATAAAACAGGTGCAGATAATGATGATGGACAAAAGAGAGGTTATTCTTCCATACTTGCTCTTAAAGGTTATGTGTTTGAAAAATTAAATAATAATGATGGAGCCAAGCAGGCTTATGAACAAGCGTTGATCATAAATAGTCTTGAGCCAGATGTAGCAGCAGCTCTCCAAAAACTTACACAACAAAAACAAGTGTTGGTAAACAATGATAATACGCCACCGACTATTAATATTTTAGAGCCATTGGCAAACAGCAGATCTATTTCTGTTGATGATGATAAAGTTGCCGGCACAAAACAACATATAAGAGGACAGGCAATTGACGAGAGTGGCATTAAAAGTGTTATGCTGAATAATAAATTTTTAAAAGTAGAAGACAATGGATATTTTGATACAGTGGTGGATATAACTGCTGGAATAAATATTTTTACGATTGTCGCTACGGATAAAAATGCAAATTCTGTTTCGCAAAATTTACAAATAGTAACAGGAAAAGACAAAACAAATTCTGCGCCGGCTAACCAGGTTAATAACGTTGTGCTGAGTTCCAATCCGGTTTATCACGCTATAATGATTGCGGAATGTGATTATGCTGATAAAAATATTCCTTCGCTTCAGGGACCGTCGAGCGACATGACCAAAATTTATAATTTGCTCGTGAATAATTATGCTTTTCCTGCTGCCAATACAGATACGTTGATAAATGCTTCGAGAACAGGAATTCTTGAAGCAATTATTAAGAAGGCAAATGCGATGAGCGAGAATGATAATCTTTTTATTTTTTATGCAGGTCATGGACAAATGATAACACAACCCGATAATTCGGAAGAAGGTTTTTTAGTGCCGCAGGATGCAGTGAAAGATATTTTAAGCACGTACATCAGCAGCGATGATTTATTGAGAACAATAAAATATTCAAAAGCGAAACACATTTTATTTGTTGCTGATGCCTGTTTTGCTGGTTCATTATTCAGAGATATTCCATCCGATGCGCCGGTGCCGGTAGCTGAAGCGTACAAAGATAAAAGCCGGAGATTATTAGCAAGTGGTAACCGCACTGCAGTTCCTGACAGAAGTGAATTTATTGAATTTTTGAGATTGGCGTTGCAGGAAAATCATGCACCGTATATTACAGCCGAACAATTAATTAATAGTTTCAGAGATCAATACACAACCTCAACACATTTAACGCTGCAATATTATCCGATAAAAGATGTTGATGATTTGGGAGGACAGTTTGTTTTTATCAGAAAGTAGCGAGTAGTAAGTGGGAAGTAGGAAGTATCAAGTATCAAGCTGCCAGGTCAGGTGTTTTCACCTGACATCATTTATTTTGTATGAAATACTACCGGTTGCCTCGGTTCGTGTCTCACGGACCGAAATGAATTAAATAAATAAATGGTTCGTGAGGACACGAATCACGGCTAAGAGGAAGTAGTGAGTAGGAAGACGGAAGTTAGAAGTATGAAATATGAAGTAAGAAGTAAGAAGTAAGAAGAACATTATTCACTATTCACCATCCTTTGTTCACTGTTCATTTTTCATTTCACCCCCAATAAATTATTTTTTTTGCGTGAAGGATCAAAATATATTGTTGGATTTTGATTGCGGTGATAACTGTTCATATCATCTACAATTTTTTGAAAGACTTCGTCAACAGGTGTATTTGCCGCGCATTTATTAAACACTCTCAGAATAGAAGCCGTAAAAAAACTATGCCT
>DATHPY010000598.1:0-2783 GCA_035483315.1 Puia sp.
AAGAAACAAGAATCAAGCATTTTTTTCTATCAACTATCAACCAAACATGACAGCGCCGAAACAAAATAAAGAAGCATTGGGTAAAGGAATCCGTTCTTTACTGCAAAGCATTGATGATGATCTGAAAACTTCTACCGGAACATTGAAAACATCTGTTGTAGAAAATGTTACCGGCATCTTACGACTCGATTTGGATCAGATCGAAACCAATCCCAAACAACCGCGCCGTGATTTTGATGAACATTCACTAAATGAATTAGCAGCGTCAATTAAATTACACGATATCGTTCAACCCATAACTGTATCAAAACTTCCATCAGGAAGATATCGCATTATTTCTGGTGAGCGTCGTTTTCGTTCGGCGAAAATTGCAGGCATAAAAAGTATTCCGGCTTATATTCGCTCGGCTAACGATCAGCAATTACTCGAACTAGCACTTCTTGAAAATTTACAGCGCGAAGATCTGAATGCGATTGAGATTTCACTGAGTTATAAAAGAATGATGGATGAATTAAATTACACGCAGGAAGAAGTTTCTGAAAGAATGGGAAAGGAGAGAAGCACAGTTGCTAATTACATTCGTTTATTAAAATTACCCCCCGATATTCAAATTGCTGTTCGCAGTAATGAATTGAGTATGGGTCATGCGCGTGCGTTGATCAATGTAGATACGATTGACAAACAATTATATATTTTTAAAGAAATAAAAAGTAAAGGGTTATCAGTTCGCCAAACGGAAGAATTAGTTCGCAAACTTTATAAAGGAACTCACGCTGTTAAAGATTCCGTAAAACCTTTGCTGCCACCGGCTTTCAAAAAAATAGAAGATAACTTAGCGTCGCATTTCAGTACCCGTGTAAAATTTAATCACAACAAAAACGGGCATGGTAATATCAGTATAGAATATTATTCGGTGCAGGAGCTGAATAAAATTTTAGAACTGATGAATGTGCCGGCGAATTAAAATTGTTCATGCGTTTTTTTTCTATTATTATACTGGTTGGTTTTTGTTTTACACAAGTGTTGCATGCGCAGGACACTTTGCTGATAAAATCAAAACCGGGTTCATTTCGCGACACTACGATTCTAACAAAAAGTGATACTATAAATACTTCTCTCGCGAAAAAAGATTCCATCGTCAAACAAAGAGGACCTAATCCAAGAAGAGCGACAATTTATTCAGCAATATTTCCGGGCTTAGGTCAGTTTTATAATAAAAAATACTGGAAGATTCCCATAGTGCTTGCAGCAGTTGGAATTCCTACCTACACTTATTTTGATAATAAAAACTGGTATAATAAAACACGATATGCTTTAGCGGTTTTAGCTAACGGAAGTTATAACAATAAAGACAGCTTCTCGAAGGTTGATCCAAAATTGGTGGGTTTTATTTTTATGGATGCCGCCCACACTGAACTTAATCCTTATGGAATAAGCGGTCTTGAAAAGTATCGAAATTATTTTCGTAGCAATGAAGACTATTCCGTTCTTTTCTTTTTATTATTTTATGGGTTGAATATTGTTGATGCCACTGTTGATGCGCATTTAAAACTTTTTGATGTAGACAGAGATCTGAGTATTCATTTTGGTATTCCTTCAACACCCTCAGCCAATACTTATGCAGTCAGCCTCTTTGTAGATTTTCATAAATCGAAATCAAGATTATTTGATAACACTTACTAAATTAGAATTTAGAAATAAGAAGTACGGAGTGAGATGCCGGATGCCGGATAACGTCATTGTGAGTTCTGCTGCAGAATTTGTGTGTTGTCCGGCAAAATGTGGCAATATGGCTTTATATATTTTCGGTTAGTCATTTACGTTATATTAATCTTTCCTCAAATTATTAATTATCAATTTTCAATTATCCATTAATTATCCTAATTTTCCTGAAAATAGTTGCATATGAAAATTGCGCTCATTGGGTACGGCAAAATGGGTAAAGCTATTGAAGAAATCGCCGTTCAACGTGGACATGAAATTGTTTTGAAAATTGATATCGGCAATCTTAGCCAGTTTAATGATATAACGCTTGCCAAAGCAAATGTTGCCATTGAATTTACCACGCCGCACACTGCATTTCAAAATATAATGACATGCCTTCAGGCAAAAATCCCCGTTGTATCGGGCACAACCGGATGGCTTAATAAATTTGATGAAGTAAAAAAATATTGTGTTGATAATAACAGTGCATTTTTATACGCAAGCAATTTTAGTATTGGCGTAAATATTTTTTTTGAAATAAATAAAACACTTGCCAAGCTAATGGCGAAGCAGGAAGAGTATAATATTGATTTGACTGAAATTCATCATACAGAAAAAAGAGACGCTCCGAGCGGAACTGCAATTACATTGACTGAACAAATTTTGGAAAATATTCCACGTAAGAAAAAATGGGTTAATAATAAAACCAATGATCCTTCAGATCTTGAAATAATAAGCGAACGTATAGATCCCGCTGCCGGCACACACAAAGTAAAATACAGTTCGGTAGTAGATGATATTGAGATTATTCATACGGCGCACAGCCGTAAAGGTTTTGCAACAGGAGCGGTTATAGCTGCCGAATTTTTGCAAAATAAAAAAGGGGTTTTTAGTATGAAGGACGTGCTGGGATTGTGATTATAAGAAACAAGGCACAAGAGACAAGGAACAAGAAAGTCGCTGAGAATTTATAACTTGCGTCCTGAATCTTGAATTTTGTTTCTTGCGCCTTTTTAAAAATTAGCTTTAGATGCTCTCAAAAAAAACACAGTATGCTTTCCAGGCACTCATGTATCTTG
>DATHPY010000599.1:0-2255 GCA_035483315.1 Puia sp.
AGCTCTTCCGTCATGTGAATAATAAATTCATTGAGTTCGCCCACTGCCATATTTTTCATACACGCATAAGCAATTTTATTATTGCTGCGTTCGTCAACGCGTTTGTGATTATTATCAATCCATTCTTCATACAGATCGCTGAATAAACTTGCTTCCGGATGAAGCTTTATATCGTATTGTTTTCTATCATGAGTTAAAGTCAATTTTAATTCCTTATCTAATGAAGGCTGCGTGAAATAAAAATTTCTATCCATGATTTTGTCAACAGCAACATCATTCACTTTTATTAATTCATCGCCGGGTTGAATGTCAATCCCCAATTTATCAACTGCAGATCTTTTTACAATATATTTTACTTTATATGGATCATTATCTTCGAAAATAATTCCTGTTTCCATTGTACGGTTATTCAGTCTCAGATCTTCATCAGCGCCAAACGTAGAAAAACCCTGGTGTGAAGAATTTAATTCTCCCAACATATCGTTGAGCAATATCCGCAGATCAGCGCGTGTATTTATAAAGGGTAAAAATTTACTGTACTGAGCTTTTATTTTTTTCCAGTCAACTCCATGAAATTTTTCATCATAATAATTTTCATCAAGCTGCGCCCATGCTTCGTAAAATATTTGATTGAATTCTTCTGAAAGATTTCTCCTGAAAGTATTACTGACAGAAACCTGGTCAACCTTATTGCCATCAAGATTTACTTTGTAAATGTTGCCATTGAACAGCGCAAAACATTTGTCAGCCGTTCCTTCTACATCAAAACCTCCTGCTTCAGCACCATTTATTTTTTCAGTTTTGTTTTGTTCAAAAGGTTCGATAACTGTTTTCCATAAAGAAGTTTTTCCCTGGTCGTGATCGCTTCTGTAAATAACAATCGTCTTTTTATCTTTTTGAAAAACGTTCATTAAATATTGCGTTCCAAAATTTGGACTTACCTGTTCAATTCTTTCCATGATATTACTCGCATCAATGACAATGGGATGAACCGTGGTGTCTTTTTTTTCTGTTTTAAACAACTCATCATATTTATCAATGCGAAAAGGTTCATCAAACTTTTGCAATGGGAGACGATAAATTTTTGGCTCCTGCATGCCGAACGGATATGCAGGTTTTAATCTCGACGATTCAAAATAAATATAATTTCCATCAGGACTCCAGATCGGGTCTGCTTCCGTAATTCCGGTATTGGTAAGATTGATCGTCTTTTCTGTTTTCAGGTTATATACAAAAAGATCTTGTTCAAAATTTCTGAATGCACAGAAGCAGATATAATTCTCATCAGGAGAAAAAACCGGTCCGGAACCTTCAAAACCCCAGATCTCATCTTTCACAACCGTTTTACTTTCCCATGTTTTCAGGTCAAGGATCTTTACATCATCACGACCGCTTAGATAGACTGCTTTTGTTTTTGTTTTGTTCAAAGAAATTGCACGGTCATTATCTTCATCTTTCGTCAATTGTTTTAAAGGCGTACTTCCATCGGCAGCTATCGTGAACCAATTTTGAAATCCATTATAAGTTTGGTTGAATAAAATGGTCTTATTATCACTCAGCCATTTTACTTCGCTTGCTCTTTCTGCCGAACCTTTTTTTATTTGCTCAACAAACTTTCCTTCCGCATCACTCACAAAAATTTCTCCGCGGGAAACGAAAACAAGTTTTTTTCCGTCTGGAGAAATATCAAAAAAGCTGATGTTGCCCTTCACTTCAAAATCTTTTTCTTTCGGAAGAATATCATTGCGCGTGATCGTAATATTTAGTTTTTCAGATCTTTTCGCGGCGACATCGTACACGTACAATTGATATCCTTTTTCAAAAATTACTTTGCCGCCATTTGCATTTACAATTGCATTTTTTATCGACGTATTAAAATCAGTCAACTGCGTTTTTTTCCCATTATCAAAAGTGTACAAATTATATTCACCATTCGCTTCGTCGGAAATAAAATAAATATTTCCATTCTTGTCGAGCGTTGCGCCAAAATCTTTTCCGATATAATCCGTGTAGCGTTTGTATTGTTTTGTTTTTATGTTGTACGATTGAATATCCGGGTTGAACGGACCTTTATAATGTTTGCGCTGAACCTGGTTACTGCTTTCCCAAGTATCATTAAAAAAAATTTCCCCGCTTGTTGGGTGCTCAAACAAATTATGATCGTACAGAAAAAAATAATTTCCAAAAACACGCTGCGGCGTTCCACCATTCGCACTCACTTTAAAACCCGATTGCTGCCCCATCCTGTTCGAAGT
>DATHPY010000600.1:0-4490 GCA_035483315.1 Puia sp.
ACTTCTCTTCTATTCATCTTTCAAATTAAAAAGTAAAAATTAAAAATCATTCCCCAACAACTAAAAATTGTCACATTGAGCATTGAGCCATTTTCGAATTTGCAAATTATCACATTATTTAAAATCCTTTTTTTCTATTCAATGCAATAATATTCGCAAACAATCTATATGCACCCGGAACTCCCGCGGGCAACTCGCGGAAAAAAACCAATCCAGTGTACACAAATTTTCCTTTGCCATAATCTGCAATGATCAAACTTCCTTTTTGCTGAGGTTCTCCGGGATCATTCATTCCCAACACGCTTTGAAAATTCGCGTCAACACTTCCGGCAAAATAAATTCCGCGTTCTTGTATCCATCCATCAAAATCTTTTTCAGTTATTTTATTTGGAAAATTTAATACCGGATGATCTGGAATTAAAAAATCAACTTTTGCATCTTCATCAGTAACACGTGTGTTGCTGATAGAAAAATGATATGGACTTATTTTCCCATTATCAGTTCCAATTCTGTTGCTACGATTATACTGAACAATAAAATTTCCACCATCTTTTATATAATTCAGCAACACATCGGATTTATTAAAAAGCCAATCATGCACTTCATAAGCGCGAATGCCGGCAATCACCGCATCAAACTGTTCCAGGTAGGAAGCATTGATATCTTTTTCTTTCAGTAACACCACATCATATCCCATTTGCTGCAAACACTCCGGCACTTTATCGCCCGCGCCTTCAATATAACCTATATGCTTACCCGAAGTTTTAATATCGGCAATTACAAATTTTGCTTTGGAATCTTTAAAATAATCAATCCGCGGAATGTGATCATAACTTATCGTCTTCAGTTCTTTTGCGGTATCCGTTTTCCCATTCAATTTTAATTCAACGTTTGAATAAAAAGCGGAAGTTTGATTCGTCGCAGGCTTTGCCGAATAAGCAAAAGTTGAATTATAACTATTAGCAGGAGATTTTACATTCAGCTTGTTTGTATTCGTCAATTCTATTTCTGGTTTGATATTATTGCTTGTATGATTTTGCGTTTGCACATCAAAATTTTTTTCTTCATTATCAGCAAACACTATCAGCGATGGATCAAAAGATGCCGTCATCGACGGCAACACAGTTAATGGTTCATACAAATCTCCTTTTACGGAATGAGTGAACCGATATTGAATTGGTCGCGTAAAAATAAAATCCTGTCCTTCTATATTTATGTGAAATTTTACTTCGAATGAAGGTTTGCTTTGCGGATCGCCGATGAGTGTCTGATCTTTCACATTAAACGATCCCGGCGACATTTCTTCTGCCAGCCAGTAAGGTTGTGTAATTGGTTTTGTACTGGAAACAGAAATTGATTTTGTAAAAGAATAATTTTTATTGTACAAAAGTTCCTGCTTGTATAATGTGTCAAATTCATCAACAGCAATTTCATTAACAGATGCCTGAGTTTTCAACCTGTTCAGCATTGTAAATGTAACCGGCATAGATTCACCTTGTACAATATAATCATTGCGCACCGTGGCTTCCAGCCATAATCCTGTACAATCTTCAATGAGTTGTTGCACTTCTTTCATCTTCTGATTTTTCCAATAACCATCTTTCAACTTCATTAATTGTTTATACAAATTCACCAACGCCGGAACAGATTTTTCCGGGTTTCCCAGTGAATAATTTTTTATTATCTCATCAACTATCAGTTGAATTTTTTCTCCGCCATCCACGCGGCTCCACGACGTATTGACGCCTTCCATCGGATCAGTGTGTGCAACATCGCCGGCAACCAGCGTAAAATATTCTATAGATTCTCCCCGCGTTTTTGTCAATGCCGCTCCCTGGCTTTTATGATTGGTGCGACTTTCCGCAGCTATCTCTCCATAACTTTTTCCGAGGATCGCATTATAAACGCCGTCATCAATTTTCATTTGATCTTCGCTCGTTGTATTTGTATTTCCGAAATTGAAAGTGTTCCAGAGCAATCTTGTTGTCTTCCACGGTTTCACTCCATATTTAAATTGTTCGGGAAAACGATTGGGATCCGCAGCCGCACTAAATGCTTCATGCGCCAAAACCGCCGATGCGGAATGATGTCCATGACCCGCGCGTGCATCTTCCGGAAATCTTGTTATAATAACATCGGGTTGAAATTTTCTGATGACCCAAACCACATCGCTTAATATTTTTTCTTTTCCCCAAATGCGCATCGCTTCATCTGTTGATTTGGAAAAACCAAAATCAAACGCTCTTGAAAAAAATTGTTCGGCATGATCAACCCTGCGCGCAGCAAGCATTTCCTGCGTTCTTATCAAACCCAATTCAACGCCCTGCTCGTCGCCAATTAAATTTTGTCCGCCATCACCGCGCGTCATGGATAAATATCCCGTGCGGTATAATCTGTCTTCACACAAGTATGCAATGAGCCGCGAATTTTCATCGTCAGGATGTGCTGCTACATACAACGCTGTGCCCAAAACATTTAATTTTTTTAATCGTAAAAATATTTCGGCGGCAGTAACTGTCTCTGGATTTTGTGCAAATGAAAAGCAAAAACATAAAGTGAAGATCAACAATAATAAACCGGCTATTTTCTTCATGTAACTATTTTTAAAATAAATTAGCAGGCAAATTAATGAATCATTTTTAAGGCATCTCAAAATAAACTAACGCAGCCAGCTATTGACACCGTTTGTATAATTTTTGTGCAATTGAACCACATAGGCACATAGATGCCTATGGTTCTATGTGCGTATGTGTTGAACATCATCACAAATTTTTCTTTCGTATTTTTAATAAAATTTTCTCTCCATGTTTTTAAGAACCAGCAAACAATTGTCACTTGTCTTTACATTTTCTTTTTTAAGTTTTATCGCTTTTTCGCAAAACGCAATAGACGCATTTCATTATTCTTCACAAAAAAAAGTGGAGTGCACACACGGATCCGTTGTTTCCGCGCATGCATTAGCAAGCAAAGTTGGATTGGAAATTTTAAAAAAAGGCGGCAACGCAGTTGATGCAGCCATCGCCACACAACTTGCGCTGGCTGTGGTTTACCCCGGAGCGGGAAATATCGGTGGCGGCGGGTTTATGGTTGCTCATTTAAGTAACGGAAAAAATGTAACGATTGATTTTCGTGAAAAAGCGCCTGGCAGCGCATCACGTGATATGTATCTTGATGCTAACGGTAAAGTACAACCAGGATTAAGCGAGAACGGACATCTTTCTGCCGGAGTTCCCGGAAGTGTCGCCGGAATATTCAAAGCGTTGCGGTATTCAAAACTTCCCATTAAAACTTTAATTCAGCCTGCAATTGATCTTGCTGAAAAAGGTTTTGCCATTTCTCTTATAGAAGCGAGAAGCCTCAATTCCGAACAAAATGATTTCAAAAAATACAATACGACTACGCCGGTTTTTGTAAAAGCCGGCGGATGGAAAGCCGGTGATACATTAATTCAAAAAGATCTTGCAAAAACATTAAAACTTATTCGTGATAAAGGTGCTGCCGGTTTTTACGAAGGAGAAACGGCAAAACTTATTGTGGGAGAAATTAAACGTGGCAAAGGAATCATAACTCTCGTTGATCTGAAAAATTATGTTGCAAAAGAAAGAGAGCCTGTTGTTTTCGATTATAAAAAAGATTACACAATAATAACGATGCCACTACCAAGCAGTGGCGGAGTTTTATTGCCGTTGATGATGCACATGGTGGAAGATCAGCCGCTGAACAGTTATGGATATGGAACGTTGAAATCCGTGCATTTGATGACAGAAGTTGAGCGTCTTGCTTATGCAGACCGCGCAAAATATTTGGGTGATAATGATTTTTATAAAGTTCCCGTCAGTACATTAATAAGCCGTGATTATGCAAACGAAAGAATGAAATTATTTGATCCGAATAAAGCGGGCAATAGTGAAGTAGTTCAGTCAGGAGTGATTCCTGCTGAAAGCAAACAGACAACTCACTTTGAAACTTGCGACAGCGAAGGAAATGCAGTTTCTATAACCACAACATTAAATAACTCTTACGGAAGTAAAACAGTTGTTGCCGGCGCAGGATTTATTTTAAATGATGAGATGGATGATTTCAGCGTTAAGCCGGGCGTGCCAAATATGTACGGAGCGGTTGGCGGTGATGCGAATGCAATTGCTCCGGGAAAAAGAATGTTGAGTTCGATGACGCCATCAATAGTTTTAAAAAATAATAAGCCATATATAATTGTTGGAACTCCCGGCGGTACTACAATCACCACTTCCGTATTTCAAACGATAATTGATATTTTAGATTTTGGATTGAACGCGCAGGATGCTGTTAACAAACCCAAATTTCATCATCAATGGCTGCCGGATGAAATTATGATGGAGCGTGATTTCGATTCAACTGTAATGAATCAGTTAAAACAAATGGGTTATAAAATCAGACCGGTTTCACAGATCGGACGAACTGAATTAATTCAGATTTTGCCAGATGGAAAAATAATTGCCGTTGGCGATAAA
>DATHPY010000601.1:0-4489 GCA_035483315.1 Puia sp.
GAGAAAATGGCAAAGACCATGCAGGAAATGCAGCTTAACTATTTAGATACAGCGGGAAATACCTGCATTAAAACAAAAGAGATCTTTATTTTAATTGAAGGCAATAAACAAAACAAGATTGACATTGACAAAACCGCCAAAGCATTCAGCAAAACGGGCCTCAAAGTAGTGTTTCAATTTATACATGAACAAGAGTCGATAAATGATACCATCAGGGATATTGGTGACCGGACCGGTGTAAGTCTGGATACAGTACATAAGACCATACAGGCACTCAGGCAAATGAGGTATATCATACCCGTAACGAAGGGAAAATGGATATGGAATAACCGCTACGAATTATTTGAAAAATGGGTAAATGAATATGCTGCAAAATTAAAACCTGGATTACACGTTGGTAATTTCCGGTTTGTAAAAGAGGAAAATTTCAACAAATGGAAACAATTAAAATTATTTCGGTCTACGTGCTGGGGTGGAGAACCTGCCGGAGAATTATTGACAAATTATTTGAATCCTGAAACGCTGACCATTTATACGACGGAGCCCAAAGCAGACCTGATAAAGAATTATAAAATGATTGCTGATCCGAATGGCCATATCCGGGTCTATCAGAAATTTTGGAGCGATGCGATTCAGGAAAAGAATACTGCTCCAATGGAGATCGTATATGCAGATCTCATCAATACGGGGAATAAAAGAAATATTGAAACAGCACAAAAAATTTATGACCAGTACTTACAAGATAAGTTTTAATACATTACAGCATGGGGGATTAAAAGAGATATTTACCTCATTGCAACGTGCGTCAATTGAATTAGGAATTAATTTTTACCTGATCGGCGCTCTTGCCAGAGATGTCTGGTTTGCAGAAAAAGGCATCCGTGCGATCGGGACAAAAGATATAGATGTCGCTGTGATGATAACCGATGAGCATGCGTTTGACGTACTGAAAAATTTTCTCGTCAGCAAGGAGAACTTTACTACATCTTCATCCAATGACTATGTTTTATTTGATAAGGAAGGGCACCAGATAGATATCTTGCCATTTGGTAAAATAGAGATCGAAGGGAAAAAGATCATTGATAAAAAAGGTATTGTTCATACTGATGTAACCGGATTCAAAGAGGTATTTGAACTCTCTACAGAAGAAGTAAATTTTGAGAACGAATTTAAGTTCAGGGTGTCGACGCTTGCGGGAGTTGTCATTCTGAAATTGATCGCTTACGATGACCGGCCCGAGATACGCAGTAATGATATTGGAGATATCGCCAACATCATAAAACATTATTTTGATCTGGAAACTGAACTAATATTTGAAGAACACGCAGACCTGCTCATAGCAGATCATAAACCGGAATTTATCGGAGCAAGAGTTTTGGGACGTCAGATAAAAAAGATCCTGGATAAAAATGAACTGCTTAAAGATCGTGTGCTTACAATATTAAGATCAAATACAGCAAATCCGGAGCAAAGCAAGATCGGGAAGGTTTTCGTTCAAGGCAATATCGAAAATGTGGAAGAAGCGATCGGAGTTTTGACTGAGATCATCAAAGGCATTGAAGAATAATTTATAAATAAAAAGACCTGCATGTTAATCACCAGTGAATGGTCGCCGGCAAGACCGGTAGAACCCGGGAAAAGCATTCGCATACTTTATTCGCAATTTAATTTTAGCGTAAAAATTTATAATGCAACAGGTGCAACATTTCAAAAAGAGATTGTTGAGGGCAAGGAAATCATCATCAAAGCTTCTGAAATAAAACATATCAATCCTCAGCAAATATCTTTTAAAGCATCTACGAGCCAGGAGATACATGTACACTTTGAAATGTATTGAAACGTTTTGTCTATTTCATGGACTCGCCCAAATGAACAACTGCAAAAATGGTAAAGCATTTTAAAAGTTATCTGAAGTATTTCAAGATACGCAAGAAATATTTATGTGATATTTCCAACTCTTCCTGATCTTAAATAGCTGGCAAAAAAATATATGTTGTTGTGCCACCGATAACCAATAACTGATGAGCAACCAACAATCATTTCACTTCTAAAAAAAATATGGCAGCACAGTTCCTTTCATTCGATCTCTTTGCTTACATCTAATATCTCTTTGCAAACAGTTTCCTTTTGGAAGCAGCTTTCATATTGATGCAACTTTGTTTGACCAATTCTTTCATCATTTATGAATTCACGATTTTCCTTCAAAGTTATTTTTCCGGTCATTGTTTCTACGCTATTCATTGTCCTCTTTGTTTATGCTGCTTCAAGTAAGCTTTTAGATTATCAAAAATTTCGCATTCAACTTGGACAGTCTCCCATTTTGACAGCATACGCAGGATGGGTTGCCTGGTTTATTCCAGTGATTGAAATAGCAATAGCTGTATTGCTCGCTTCGCAACGTTTCCGGCTATTTTCGTTTTACGCGTCATTCACGCTGATGATTCTATTTACAGCATACCTGATCGCGATTATACATTTTAGTTTTTACGTGCCGTGTACCTGCGGCGGCATTTTACAGAAAATGGATTGGAACACTCATATCATTTTTAATTCAATTTTTGTTGCGCTGGCCTTTGGGGGAATCATCACTCATCCTGATAAATCTTTTATTGCAATAACAGGGTCAACCGAAAACCTGAACAAAGAGTAGGTATCTTTTTTTCACAAAAGTTTTTATTGTTTTTTGATTTTAAAAAACAATTATAAAATATGAAAAAAATAAAAATGATCATTGCAGTTTCTGCATTTACCATTGGCCTTACCTCGGCCATAGTTCCCAAGGCCCGGGCTTTAAGCTCAGCAAGAATAAATAATGCACAGGCTTTCGTCAGTTGTGCAGCCATCGAATGTGATGGAGGTCCGGCCTTGTGCGGATATCAGCAAGGATTTTGTGGTAATGCAATGCATGAATTAAATAAACCGAATTAGCAGCTTGGTCAATTACCAATTACGGAATCAGCGGATATATATCCGCTGATTCATTTAATGAATTTATGATTATTAAAAATTATCTAAAGAGCAGGATCATTATATCAACAGCATGTTTAGTTTTTGCTATTGTAACAATAATAATTTTATATAAAATATCCGGAGCTCCAAATACCCATAAGAATGGATTTGTCCGACAACTGATCTCAAATCCCTCTAAGAATGGAACTTATTTCAGGCATTTGTCCTCGACCAATTTTTATATTGCCGGTGTAACGCCCGATCAGATTTATCTTACTGAATATAATCATCCCTCGGAAATTCTTGTTTGCAATGCTGATCTTTCTTCCATTCACCATTTCAAAATCCCGGTGACAGGTGAAGAAAGAAACATTCACATCCGGATAGATTCCCCTTTTGTATATGCAGTGAATAGCGCAAATACAACGATTACGATTTATAAAATGAAGCATGATGAGTTAAGCAAATACCGAACGAACAATTTACATACAATGAATTTTGATCTCGTTGCAGCAGTATCTCCAGGTTCATTTATCCTGCGAGCAGCGGACAGCAATAAATATTTTTTAGCAAAATACATTAATGGAGCAGATCCAAAAAAAGTCAATGTCCTGGAAAAACAATTAGATGGTTTTCTTTGCGAAGATGGAATACTGGAGTTTGATCCTCATTTGTCGAGAGCTTTTTATTTATATTATTACCGGAATCAATTCATTTGTTTTGACAGTAATTTAAACCTGCTCTATAAAAACAATACCATTGATACCAATGTGCATGTGAAATTAACAGTTGCACAATCCGGATCCATTGCATTCAATACCATGTCCTCGCCAACAAAAGCGATCAATGAAAAATTATGCATCACTAGTAAATTTTTACTTATCGAATCCCTGTTACTTGGAGACAATGAGGACAGGTTATACTTTACCAAATCATCGGCCATTGATGCCTACAATATAAACGACGGCAAATATCAATTCAGTTTTTATATGAGTGATTTTGACAATTCCAAGATCAGGGAATTCAAGTTGCTCAATAAAAAAACGCTTGTGGCTTTGCAGGGAGAATATATTTTAATTTATCCCGTAGGGATTAATTTGTAACAATTTCTTCTTTTAATGCTCGGTATCTTTGATCACCAGCACCGGGGTTTCACGTTCTTCCAACCTCAGATTCATTTTGTATTTTTTGAGTGCATTTGAAAGCGATTGCCAATCGGAAAGATCTGCGTCAAAGTTCATATTCACTTTCCCCCGGATATTTGTTTCATCAAAGAATGGATACGGAGAATGAATCAAATACTGAAAAGTAAGTGCAATCGTAAACTCCCAATAAAAAGCGTTGTGCGCGTCAACACTGAACTGATTATAGCCTTTGCCAGCAGGAGGAAAATTATTTCCTGCGCTTACCAGTGAAGTGTCTTCTGCTGTCAATACAAGACATTTCATTTTTCTATTTTCCATTGCAGCATCCAGGGTAAAATATTTTTTCAAGTCAGCCTGCATATACATTTTTAATGAATCCCAGTTTTTAGTCGGCG
>DATHPY010000602.1:0-2164 GCA_035483315.1 Puia sp.
TTGTTTGATGGGAATCCATGAACAACGGCTTCATTAACTGAAAGACAACTGGCAAATGGATAACCACGATAATCTTTAAAAGAAGGGATGGCTTTGTTGTCGAGAATTAATTGCTCTAATCTTGCATCAAGCTGTTTTGTAGTAACACCGGGTTTAAGAAATGTCGCAGCTTCTGCAAGCGCCATTTCTACAACGGCACAACTTGCACGAATCAATTCAATTTCTGCTTGTGTTTTGTAATAGATCATTTTAATCTCCGATAATTTTCCCGATTAATACATTTTAATGTTACTTTTTTGTGGAAAAAAAGTAGCCAAAAAAGCCACCCGAAAACGATGACGGCCCATTTTCGGGATAGGAGGTTTGATTTAGCTTCTGTACTACTGTGATTTCTGCTTTAGTGCTTTACTCAGCCCACCAATTCCTAAACAAAAATGAATTTAAAATCAACTTTATTTTATTCATTTCAACAACAATCATCATTTTAATTTTCTGCCTCCTTATTTACAAAAATAAACCCGTTAAGTTTTGCCTAACAGGTTTTATTTAAAGAAATAAATAAAAATTTTATATCGCTGTAGATGTTACTGACTGACGTCCCTGAATTCTTCCGCTTTTCATCAACCCATCGTATTGGCGCATTAATAACTGCGTTTCGATTTGCTGCAAAGTATCCAGAATTACACCAACCATAATCAATAAAGAAGTTCCGCCAAAGAAAGCAGCGAATCCCTGCGTAACGTTAAGCCGTTGAGCAAAGCCAGGCAAAATACCAACAACAGCAAGCAACACGGCGCCGGGCAAAGTAATTTTATCCATCACATTGCCGATATAATCAACAGTGGGCTGACCAGGTTTTACACCAGGAATAAAACCATTGTTGCGTTTCAGATCTTCAGCAATTTGTTTTGGATTAAATATTAAGGCAGTGTATAAAAATGTAAATCCAATTACCACCACTGCATAAATAAGCATGTGGATGTAGTTCTTTGGATCGGAAAATATTTGTAGTATCCCTTCTTTGCTTTCAAAACTTGTATAAGAAATTAATGTTGGCAAAAACATTATTGCCTGGGCAAAAATGATAGGCATTACGCCTGCACTGTTAACTTTTAATGGCAAGAACTGACGAGCTCCACCAAACTGGCGATTGCCCACAATTTGTTTTGCATAATTTACAGGAACTTTTCTCACACCCTGGATCAATACGATCAACCCCATAATAATTGCAATGAGAATGGCAATTTCAATTATGAAAATTAAAATGCCGCCGCTGCCCATCGCCATTTTAGCTTTAAATTCCTGTATAAAAGCATTTGGCAAACGCGCTAAAATCCCGATCATTATTATTAATGATGTTCCATTTCCCAAACCTTTATCAGTAATTTTTTCACCAAGCCACATTACAAATAAAGTACCTGATGTAAGAACAATAATTGTAGATAGCCAGAAATAAGGTGCGTAAGCCTCAATGATTGCGCCCTCGCCCATTTTATGCAAAAATCCAACATAAGCGCCGGCTTGGACAGCGGTAACACCAACTGTAAGATATCTTGTCCATTGATTAATTTTCTTTCTGCCGCTTTCACCTTCCTTCTGTACTTTTTGCATTTGAGGAACAAGGATCGTCATCAACTGCATAAAAATTGAAGCAGAAATATAAGGCATGATTCCTAATGCTAAAATGGAAGCTTGTGAAAAAGCTCCGCCGGAAAATGCATCTATTAAACTTAATGCACCGGTTTTTGTACCGGCAAGACCAGTAAGTTTTGTAGGATCAATACCGGGAAGCACAATATGTACACCAAAACGAAATATCAGTATCAGAGAAAATGTGACGAGTATTTTGCTTTTGAGTTCATCAATACTCCAGATATTTCTAAGTGTTTGAAAAAGTTTATTCACAAAATGATTTGGTTTTTATCACAAAATCTAAAACAGAAAAACGCATCTATTTATGCGTAATGCAAGTTACACAATTTTATTTCAGAATTTCTATTGTTCCGCCCGACTCTTCAATTGCCTGTTTTGCCTTATCGCTTATTGCGTTGACTATAAATTTTAGTTTCGTTTTTACTTCACCGTTTCCTAAAATTTTAACGCGGTCTGTACGGCTTATCAAACCATTGGTATACAAGTTTGCGACGGAAAATTCTGTGATGCT
>DATHPY010000603.1:0-10005 GCA_035483315.1 Puia sp.
GAAAAATGTGGGTGATCTTGTAGTTGATCGTTTAAAAATGAAAAAAAATAAAAATTAGTTCTCATTTATTTCTAACCAACCAAAACTGCTTTATGAATTTTTTTATTTATCGAAAAAGAATACTGATGATGCTCATGCTCGCGTGTGTTTTGTATTCTTTTCCACTTCATGCGCAAACAGATAATGACGCCATCATGATGAACAAATATCAATCGTGTACCGGCGCAACGTACATGCATTCTCAATGGGCAAATTATTGGGAAGGAACATTAAAAAGAAACAATGCAAACATCGGCACTGTTACAACGCAATCTGTAATGGGTATGACGAATTATGGAATTACAGACAACCTTAACGTGATGGTAGGTTTGCCTTATGTGTGGACACATGCATCTGCAGGCACTTTGCACGGCATGAAAGGTTTTCAGGACATCAGTCTTTTTGTAAAATGGAAACCAATTACAATACCATTTGGCAAAGGAAAATTTTCAATTTTTGCGATCGGTGGTTTTAGCACACCAACAACAAATTACATTGCTGCTTATCTCCCTTTATCTATTGGTTTGCACTCAACAGATCTTTTGGGAAGATTGATGGCTTATTATAAAAATGGAATGTTTTTCGTGCGCGCTTCTGCAACTTATGTTTGGAGAAGTAATATAACAATTGATCAGCCTTCTTACTATACTACTGAACTGATCAATTCCAACAAAGTGCAAATGCCAAACATGATGACTTATAATGGAAGTGTTGGTATCTATCAAAAATACCTGATAGCAGAAATAATGATAGACAATATGACAACGCTTGGAGGTTTTGATATACGAAGAAATGATATGCCTTTTCCTAGCAATAAAATGAACAGCACGAGCATAGGGGTTCATGCAAAATATACTTTGCCTTTTTACACGCATGTTTCAATTGTTGGCGGTGCAGACGAGGTTTTAGGCGGAGTAAAAGTTTTCGGAAAAAATATTTTAATGCCGAGAAATGTAGGACAGGCAACAACTTTCAGCCTCGGCGCATTTTATGCTTTTTATGTAAAACACAATTCAAAAAACTCATCATTATTAAATAATCAATAGTCATGAAAAAAATAATATTCTTTGCTTTAGTTGTAATGATCTCTCCGTTAATAATAACGCAGCTCTCGTGCAATAAAAGCATTCACCAGGCAACATCAAATATTCCCGCATTAAATCCTTCCAATGAAGATACGGCTGCGGGAACGTGGAGATTAGTTTTATTATCCCGCCCGGATAGTTTTGCAATAGCTGCCCCCGCTGCAACAAATTCATCAGGATATGTTGCAGACCTAAATGAAATAAAAGGTTTGCAAAGAAGTTTGTCATCTGAGGATGAAGAAAAAATAAATTATTGGGCTGCAGGAAATACATTAAGATGGAATGAAATAATGCGCGATCTCGTTGCAAAATATAATTTGCCGCCTTATCAAAATAGTGATGGAACTTATCCAATTCCGAGTTCCACTAATCCTTTTGCGTATCCTAATTTTCCATTTTCAAATCCTCCGTACGCAGCGAGAGCTTATGCGTATGTGAGCGCTGCGCAATACGACGCATTGGTTGCATGCTGGCATTACAAGCAATTATACAAAAGAGCCGCACCATATAAAATAGATTCGAGTGTTCAGGCAAAAGTTACCAGAACAACTTTGCCTGCTTATCCTTCCGAAGCAGCAGTGCTGGCGGGCGTTACAGCCGAAATGATGAAATCATTATTTCCCGATGAAATTGCAAACATTCAGCAAAAAGCGCAGGAAGCGGAATTAGCTGCTATAGAATCCGGAGCCGCAGCACGCAGTGATATTAATGCAGGAGAAGCATTGGGGAGACAAGTTGCGGATCTTTTTATTGCGCGCGCGAAAACAGATAATGCAAGTGTCGCGGTTGGTAATCCAACAATATGGGCAAACCTTGCAACGCAAACAGCAGCAACAGGACAAACTCCCTGGAAAAGTCTCGAGGTTCCTACGCGTCCTCCAATGTTGCCGTTGTTTGGAAATGTAAAACCATTTTTATTTGATTCTGCAACAGTAGTATCATTAAGACCTGGTCCGCCGCCATCTACTTCAAGCAGTGATATGACTCAGCAAGTGCAAATGGATTATGCTCAGATAAAAAGTCCCACACGTGATCAAATACGCACCGTACAATTTTGGGCTGATGGTGTTGGCACATATACTCCGCCGGGACATTGGAATTATATTGCCTCGATGGATTTCATCACACAAAATTTCAGTGAAGTAAGATGGGCAAGAAATCTCGCATTGCTAAATATGGCAGAGATGGATGCAGGCATCGTTTGCTGGAACACGAAATATTTTTATTTCAATCCACGACCAACACAAATTAATCCGGCAGTAAAAACATTAACAGGAGTACCGAATTTTCCATCATATATTTCCGGTCACGCAACATTCAGCTCAGCAGCCGCAACAATTCTTGGACATATTATTCCGGCACAAGCTTCCAAGTACCAGGCAATGTCGCAGCAAGCATCGAACTCAAGATTTATTTCAGGAATTCATACGGAGATTGATTGCAGTACGGGGTTACAGGTTGGACAAAATATTGGCAATTATGCCGTGCAAAGAGCAATCAGTGATGGAGCAGAAAATTAAATTTTTTATGGTTTAAGCAAATTAGTAGACGCCACGATTCTTCGTGGGGTAATTTTTTAAATCATTCGACTTGATAAAAAGTATTTTGAACATGCATTTAACAACAGAACAAAAAATTCATTACACATTGCGCATAGCACTGGCAATGTGTTTTATTGGTCATGGAGCTTTTGGAATAATTACAAAATCAATATGGTGCAATTATTTTGCAGTTTTTGGAATCAGTCGTGACACTGCATTTACGTTGATGCCATGGCTTGGCGCCTTTGATATTTTTTTGGGAATAATGATGATCGTTTATCCTATTCGTGCAATACCAATGTGGCTTGTGTTTTGGGGAATTGTAACTGCGTCTTTGCGGCCATTATCCGGCGAACCATTTGCAGAATTAATTGAACGTGCCGGAAATTTCGGAGCTCCGTTTGCACTTTTATTATTGTCGGGCGGAATTAACAGGCACAATATTTTTACGCGTATCTCTCCAAACAATCACATTAATGATAAAACATTACGGAGAGCTGTTTTGAGTTTGCAGATAATAGTTTTTTTACTTCTTGCCGGTCATGGATGGTTAAATGTTATTGAAAAGAAAGATTTGATACAACAATATGCATCGCTCGGGTTTTCACATCCGGGAAATACTGCCATCGTAATTGGAACATTGGAGATCATTGCAGCTTTTACAATTCTTGTAAAAGCGTTACGAACGTTGCTTTTTATGTTAATTGTTTGGAAAATAATAAGCGAATTTTTCTATCCTCATTATGAAATGTTCGAGTGGATAGAACGCGGCGGAAGCTATGGTTGTCTCATCGCGTTGTGGCTTGCAGCCAGCGCAAACTCTTATCGTAAATGGCCGAATAAGATTTCTATCAATAAAAACTTCCTGCAGAACACTGCACAGTTATGAATTTTTAATGGTTATAAGCAATTGGCAAACACACCGCGATTCTTCGCGGTGTTGCCTTTTATAGCTATGAGTTATGAGAGATGAATTATGAGTTTAACCCTGATATAAATATCTACTTTCAAAAGCGTTGAT
Organism: Puia sp.; assembly: GCA_035483315.1. Classification (GTDB taxonomy): domain Bacteria; phylum Bacteroidota; class Bacteroidia; order Chitinophagales; family Chitinophagaceae; genus Puia. Next base: position 3,687 of record DATHPY010000603.1, read on the forward strand.
CAGATCATAACTCATATCTTATAACCCATAACTCAAAAATATTTTTATCTTCGGCGAACAAACATTCGATATGAGAAAATACGCTTCGCTTTTTTTGTTTCTATTTCTTCCTGTCTTTTTTCTTTTTGCACAATCTTCAGTTCAGGCTCCTGATAAAATTTATGGTGAACTATTCGTAAAAGTTCAGATGGATAAGATATTTGCCGACGGAAAAACTTTTGTTGATTGCATTCCCAAAAAAAGTCCGGCAGAAATAATGCACGATTATGATGCGCAAAAAAGTTTGCATGATTTCAACCTGAAAAAATTTGTGGAAGATAATTTTGAATTGCCGGTGAATCCAACAAACAATTATCACAGCAATGCAAATGAAGATGTGGAAACGCACATCAAAAATCTCTGGAGTGTTTTAAAAAGAAATCCAGATAAAGTTGTGGATGGAAGTTCGCTGCTTGCGTTGCCTTATTCATATATCGTGCCCGGCGGACGTTTTCGCGAAGTATATTACTGGGATTCTTATTTCACCATGCTTGGTTTAAAAGAAAGCGGCGAAGTGGAAATGATAGAAAATATGGTTAAAAATTTTGCGTATCTCATAGAAAATTACGGACATATTCCCAATGGAAACAGGTCGTATTATCTCGGTCGTTCTCAACCACCATTTTTTTCTGTGATGGTTGAATTGCTTGCAGAAATAAAAGGCGCCAGTGTTTATCAAACCTTTCTTCCGGCAATGGAAAAGGAATATGAATTTTGGATGGATGGAGTTGAAAAAATAAAACCCGGAGAAGTTTATCGGCGCGTATATAAATTAAAAGACGGAAGCATTTTAAATCGTTATTGGGATGATGTAGGAGCACCGCGCCAGGAAAGTTACCGTGAAGATTTTTTAACCGCACAAAAATCAGGAAGAAATAAAATTGAAATGTATCATCATCTCCGCGCAGCAGCGGAAAGCGGAATTGATTTCAGCAGCAGGTGGTTTGCAGATACCATGAAACTCGCGTCAATAGAAACAACAAATTTTTTGGCTGTTGATCTCAACTCATTGATGTATCATCTTGAAGCAACAATTGCAAAAGCAAAACTCATTAATAAAGATGACAGCGCTTCAAAAATATTTTACGACAAAGCAAAAAAAAGATCTGAGAATATTGATAAATATTTTTGGAACAAGAAAATTAATTTTTACACAGATTATAATTTCCGCACGCACAAACAAAGCAATATGGTTGTTCCCGCTGGCATGTATCCGTTTTGTTTTATTAATGAACATCCGGATTATTTAAGTTTTCTCGGAGAAAAAATTGCTGAAGTAATTAAGAAAAAATTATTACAACCCGGCGGCATAACCGCTTCTGCATTTGCGGCCGGTCAGCAATGGGATGCGCCAAACGGCTGGGCTCCGCTTGAGTGGATGACGATTTGGGGATTGGACAGATGCGGACAAAAAGATCTTGCTGCCGACATTGCAAAACGCTGGATAAAACTCAATATAAAAGTGTATAAAGAAACCGGCAAGCTGATGGAGAAATACAATGTGTCAGATATTAATAAAGATGCAGGCGGCGGCGAATATCCCGGGCAAGATGGTTTTGGCTGGACGAATGGTGTGTTGTTGCATTTGATAAAACTTTATGGAAAATAAGTATGAAGTGTGATGAACACAATCAATTAAAATAAATGCCGAACAAGAAAACAATTCTTTTTATCGCTTACTTTTTTTTCTTCATTTCTGAAAATTATGGGCAATTTAAACCTTCAGACACACTTGTTCATCTTACTTATTTTAATCAAAAGGAATTTCGAAATAAAAAATTGTTATTAAATAAAGTCGTTGTTGTTGATAACAGAATGGATTGTTCGCGAATCATTGGAATTGTTGTTTCTGATAAAGGAACACCGATCCAACTAAACTTCGATACAACAACTACAGCTGCAATAGAAATATATATCGCTAAAATCGCTGAAAAAATTTCCAAAAATTCAGGGAAGCTGATCATATCACTTCATAGATACCAGGAATTCGGACATAAAAATTTTTTATTTTCAGCAGACGCTTATTTAGGGAGTGCTGAGTCTGGTTTTATAAAAATTTCTTCAATTGATACTCTTTATAACAAGCATTCAATTGACTTTATGCGCGGGAAAGCAATAGACGATTTCATAATTAATATAAATTCAGAAAAGAGTTTTTCCGACTCCCTGATATTGGGTAAAAAATTTACAACGGATGAAATAAACAATGATAAAATAAACAAACAATGGATCAAATATAATATTGTGAAAGAAAATTCTTCTAATGCTACCGGAGTTTATTTATCATATTGGCGTTTCAGGGATAATATTTTGGATACAGCAAACCTGCAGTTGACAATGAACCCCGATAGTACTTACAAACTAATCGTGTTGGATAATTCAAGAGAAACAAAACAAAAAATTTTCCGATGGAGCGAAATCCCAAGAATCCCACTAAGATATAAAGGCTCTTTATTTGTAAAACTATATGATGTGATCGTACCTATGAATGCTGAGAATAACACATTTTATTTTAGAATTCCGCCAAATTATCCGGACATGTTCACTTACGCACTTTCCTATCAGGCATTTTCTAATTTTGGAGGGACCAACAATCCATCCAATTTACAAGATGTTGGAAATACTATATTGGCGAAAAAAATAAGTAAATCCATATTAAATCAAGAGAAAAAATCTACAGACTTAAGAAGCATTAATTATGACATGGAATCCGGCATAATGATTTATCGGTAAAATAGTTTTCAAATTACTTCATACCTTATATTTCATACTTTTTTGCAATCATCATGAATGCGATAATAAGCCCGATGAAGATGAATATTGCTCACCGGCATTACCACTAACGGAAGTTTTTCAACCAATGTCTCACTGGAATCAAGTCCAAAAGCTTTGTCTTCAGAAAGAGCAAAATGTTTTATCGCAAAATAACTGTTCAAAATAAACCCATCACGAACAGAAAATTCATTATCGTAAGAAAGAAATTTTTCAAGAACTACAAAACGAAAATCGTCAGTCACGTTATGTTTTTTTAAAGAAGGGAAACGACTCGTCAGATCTAGTTCCTTATTATTTATCATTTCATCCACCACTTTTCTGAACATCATTCCTACGCGTGGCTGCACGCGGAAACCAACACGCAATTCAATACGGATAACTTTATCATCTTTCAATTCATCAACACCATATTCCATCGTGTACGGTTCGTCCGTTCGTTCAATATGCACAAACCAGTACACATCAGCGCGTTTCGGGTTATGACTGAAAATGGAATAAATTATTTTTTGCTCTATCTGCGTGTGCTTGTTCGCCTTCGTAAGATAAATAAGATGCGATGAAAATTTCGGAACAGAAGTATCCTTGCTTAAAATTTCCAGCAACGGAATATATTCTGAAAGATTCACAAAATTTAAAAACCGGTTGTTGATTTTTCGCGCGTTATACCAGATGTACATGGTGAAGATCAATCCAAATTCAAACACCAGGAAGAAAAGTCTTTTTACAATTTTAACTGCATTAGCAATAAAAAAAGAAGATTCCACCGTTGCAAAAACAACCAATATCAATATCACTAATATCAACGGAAAATGTTTTACGTAACGCAAAAAATAATACATCAAAATTGTTGTCATCAACATCGCAATGGTTATAGAAAAACCATAAGCAGCAGTCATGTTTGCAGAAGTCCTGAAATACAAAACAACCAGAAAACATCCGATGCAAAGTACCCAGTTGATGCTCGGAATATAAATTTGTCCGCGGATATTGGTAGGATATTTCACAGTTACTTTCGGCCAAAAATTTAAACTTATCGCTTCGCTTATTAATGTGAACGAACCACTGATGAGCGCCTGGCTTGCAATAATAGATGCTGCCGTTGCGATCAAAACACTCGGTATTAAAAACCAGTGAGGCACAATTGCGAAGAAAGGATTTGACTCACCCAACGAAGATTTATTTTGCAACAACACCCACGCTCCTTGCCCGAGGTAATTCAGTACCAGCGCGACTTTCACAAATATCCACGTTATTTGTATATTTTTTTTTCCGCAATGACCAAGATCCGAATACAAAGCTTCCGCGCCGGTAGTACACAAAAAAACTGCGCCGAGAAGCCAAAACCCTTTTGGATGTTTGATGAGTAATTCCAATCCATAATGCGGACTCAACGCTTTTAAAACACCGGGGTACTGAAGGATCTGGTTCAATCCTAAAATAGCAAGCATGGAAAACCACATGAGCATAATAGGACCAAAAGAACCGCCAACTATTTTTGTTCCGAAACGTTGAAAAACAAATAACAGCAAAATAATTACGAGCACAATTTCAATAACCAAATTATTTCCGGGAATAATTACATTCTCCATCCCCTTCACCATATTCAATCCTTCAATTGCCGACGTAACTGAAATCGGCGGAGTGATGATTCCATCTGCAAGCAATGTACCAGCACCGATCATTGCCGGGTACATCAAATATTTTCCATATCTCCTCACCAACGCATACAATGAAAACACACCGCCTTCGCCTTTATTATCTGCCTGCAATGTTATGAACACATATTTAAAGGTTGTTTGCAGAGTGAGCGTCCAGAAAACACAGGAGATCGCGCCGAAAACCAATTCCTGCGAAATTTTTCCGCCTTCATTTAGAATGGTTTGAAAAGTGTACAAAGGCGATGTTCCGATATCACCATAAATAATTCCTAAAGTAATGAGCAATCCGGCCGCAGATATTTTTTTAAAATGCTGTGAAGACATAATAAGAACGGTAGCTAAGGTTGTTAATTAATAAAATATTTTTAGTTGCACATCAACTAATATTTTATCAAATGGCAGAAAAAATTCTCAGTTTTACAAGCGTTAGAAAAAGCAAACTTAATGCAAATAGCCACGCAATTACCACAACTATTATCCCTTTTAGCTGTTCTTTTTTGATATTCATTTGAAGAGGAGAATTGAAATTTAATCTCAATAATTATACCTTTTGCAATATTGAAATCGTTGATGCGCCTATGTTTCAGCATTAGCGCATGTTTGAGCAGAATATTTATTTTTCATCACTTCAATCTTTTCTTTTAAACCATATCAAAATGAAAATAATTTTCAAAACGACAATTGAAAAAAATATAAAATTACTTAATTATTCTAAAAATTATTTTCAGTTCATCGCGAACTGCGCAATAATTATCAATTCTCAATTATTAATTTTTTTGATACCGGCTTCGGTTTTTCATAGTCTCGCCTCAGGCGAGATTGCGTCGCAACCCTTCATCGGTTGTGCTACTATTGAGCTATGGTTTATAACCGGCAAGTGTTTGTAATTGTAAAAAAATATTCCCGCAGATTTCGCTGATGTATGCGCAGACATTCACAGAAAATCCGCGCTCATCCGCGTATATTCAATCCGCGCCATCTGCGGGAAAGGTCAAAACAAGCTGTTTGGAATTTCAAACAACGCAGTTACTAACAGTAACAAATAACCGAAGTAAAAGTGTTCAATAGAATTACTACCGGACAAGTGAGTGGCACAACGGAAGTTTAATAGTAATACAAAAAGCTAATTACATAAAATAAAAAATTATCTTCAACAGGGTTATATTTGCTATTTATTTTTTATGAAAGATTGTTTTATTATAGATGCAGTCCGAACGCCAATCGGCAAATACGGCGGAACATTAAGTTCCATTCGGCCTGATGATTTGTTTGCGCATGTTGTCAGATCTTTGTTGCAGCGCAATCCCGGCATTGATGTAAATGCCATTGAAGATGTGATCGCCGGCGATGCAAACCAGGCTGGCGAAGACAATAGAAATGTTGCGCGCATGGCAGCGCTGCTTGCGGGTTTGCCGGTGACTGTTGCAGGCAATACGGTGAATCGTTTATGCGCGAGTGGAATGCAGGCAATCATGGATGCGTCGCGTGCGATCAAGTGCGGCGATGGAGAAATTTTTATTGCCGGCGGCGTGGAAAGCATGACCCGCGCGCCTTTTGCAATGGCGAAATCTTCGCATGCTTTTAATCGCAATACTGAAATTTTTGATTCAACGATTGGATGGCGTTTTATAAATAAGAAATTATCGGATAAATATTTTCCTTACTCCATGGGAGAAACGGCGGAGAATGTTGCGAAGCAATGGAAAATTTCGCGTCACGCGCAGGATGAATTTGCACTCGCCAGCCAGGAAAAATATTTTACTGCATTAGAAAAAGATAAATGGCGCGAAGAAATTTCCGCTGTTGAGATTTTAGGCGGTAAAGAAGAAAAAATATTTTTTGATATA
>DATHPY010000604.1:0-4811 GCA_035483315.1 Puia sp.
CTGCAAAAAAAGAGTTATCCAACACCAAAGAAAAGAGCCAGGAAGAAAGTAAGGACAATAAAAAAGATAATAAGCAGGAACGAAATAACAAGCGTATCAAAAATGAACTGGAGCCGGAAGGAAAAACACACGGAAAAAAACTATAGCTCACTGATCAAAGTCCTTCCCACAACCCGAAGGACTTTCAATAAATTTTTTTATGCATGAAAGTCTTGTTGTTCTTGAAAAATTTCTGGGTTCTGTAAAAGCTGATTTACGCGTCAACCCGAGGCATATCAGTATTTATATGTCCCTTTTTCAGGAATGGACAAAAAACAATTTTGAATCACCGGTTATTTTGAAAGCAAAGACAGTAATGGAATTATCCAAAATAAATAGCCGAACAACTTTCAACAAATGCATCAATGAACTGCACGAGTTTGGTTATTTAAAGTATGTCGCTTCACGCGATCATTATCGTGGCAGCGAAATTTATTTATAGAAAACTATTATTTGTACCAACGATTATATCAACAATAGGAGAGCGGGGACTCCATACAAATGAAAAACAATGATAAGGTAGTTATCCGTGCTGTGGCACTGTGCTTCAAACCCTATTTAAAACCTGAAGAAGCAATGGTGTATTGTAATCTCGGACGTACACAACTTGCTAAACGCTGTGATGAATTTGGTATTTACAAAAACAACAGCGGATATTTCAAAAGGGCTGATCTTGATTTAATGATGTGTGGTAGTGTTTCACCTATAGAGGAAAAACTAAAACAAATGAAGTTTGATTTTGCAAAAAAGAGTCGCGCATTAAAATAGAAAAATCAATATTAAATCCATTTTCAAAATAGGTTTTACAAATGAACAGCAATTTTTTCGCTTTGTAGTTTTTTCTCTTTTGCCAGATCAAATTTGTTTCCTGTTTCCTGATTTTGCAAAATCTTTTTTGATTTTTTTTCTTCATTTAACTCCGGTTCTACCGGGCATTTTTCAAACAGCTCTTCTACGTAACCTCTTCTAACCCAATTTGGAATTCGGTGTAGTCTGTTGAGTCCAGTGGTTTCTTTCCAAATCGAGTTGACGCTGAATGAATTATTTTCATGATTGATAGACAGAAAGAGACTACTGTCGTGTCGAATTTTACGCAGATAATCTTTTGCTATCGTTTTATCCAACTCTGTCATCGAATCTGCATTTATGATTAAATCATATTTCCGCGTTGAATTAAAAAAAGCCTTTGGATATGTAAGCTTGATTTTAGAATTATGATTTTCCAGATCAGCCGATTCACTAACCATAATCAAATCCTTTTCATGTAAAACTCTACCAAGGAAATTTCCTTGTGCCAGAGTACTTATTGGAATATCCACAATTGTGTAGTCATAAATTCCGAAATGCCTGCAATAATATGCAGTTCGCCCTAAACCCCCGCCAATCTCTAATATCTTTGGCTCAGGTATATTTTTCACAATTTCTGAAATTCTCCAAGCCTGGTAAATGGACTGAATAGTACGGTAAGAAATAATCCCCAGTTTTGTTTGAATACCAAACTCGCCTTTAAACGGATTTGGAAAACTAAGGTTGAATTTAAATGTTAAGCTTAGTAATTGAACAGCCTCTTCAGGATTAATAGTCTGGACACTAAACAGACGTTCCGGATTTGACATGGATACGATACCCACGGCTTCACACAATGAAAGAAGACAGTCCATTGCAATTTCAGGCTCCAAACGATATCCCAGCCATTTTTTGTCGATTGAATCTTTATTCAAATTATCGAATCCATAGAAAAGATTATATTTTCCTGGATTTCTAAGTATATCAACTATTTTTTTATGATTACCCCTTATGAATGCTGAATGTATTTCGCCATGGAGTCGCTGAAAAAACTCTGTCCACATGGAATCATTATTTCTTGCATCGAAATTGTCGTTACATAGGAGATAGAATTCTTTCAATTTCTTAATGAGCAAGCTATCGTCAAATTGATAATTCGGACGCGGAGAATATCCTGACTTTATTTTTAGAGATCTGTATGGGTGCATAAACTGATAAAGAAATCGTTTCCTATAAATAAGATTCTTCATCCGATACTTTACTCTCGAATAAATCCTACTATTTTTTATATAGTTTATTCCATTTTCAAATAATAGTTTCATATCCATTTGTGGTTTTTGTTTGAGGTGTATAATCAAATTCTCAAAAAACAGGAAATAGAAACCAAATATGAAAAATTATTTTAAATAAAAAATACCCTTAGGTTATTATACGTAGTGGTTTTTGACCCGGCTTTTTCAAAAAAATATAAGCAGAATCTCACGAGGGTGTCAATAAATATCGTGTGTTTTTTTAAGGGTTTGTGCATGTTTAGCCTTTTTTTAATTAAGTGCAATTTGATTCATCTCAATTTTCTTTCTTTCAACAAATCAAACATCTTTCCGGTCTCCTGCTGCATATAATTCTGTGCTATAAAAACATATTTATAAAATTCTTTACTACCAGCAGTATGCCCGCTAATTTTTCGTACGATCTGTTCCGGAACTCCGAGACTTAACATGGTAGTGATCGCGGTCCGGCGCATTGTATGTGTGCTTACCAAATCACAAATGCGAAATTCAGATCTGTTTTTTTTGCAATTAACAAGTTCCTTTTGCAGACCTCTTTTTTCCCTTATCTTTTTTATCAAGTTTGTAAAACCTGCCTTTTCCAAAAGTTTTTTAATATTTTTATTCAAATTAGTATTGCTGATTTTTGGCAACAAGTGTTTACGGTCTTTTATTTTGAAATATTTTTTCAAAATCTCAATTGCATAGTCTGGCAATTTGATTGTCAGTTCTGCTCCGGTTTTTTTTGATCTCGTATTAAGGTACCAGTCTTCATTTATTATTCGAATATTGCTGCGCTCCAGACAAACCAGGTCACAAAACCTCAATGCGACTGTACATCCGATAACAAAAATGTCTTTTGTTTTCCGCAAACTCAATGAAAGGGAATTTTCAAAATCTTTGTTGTAGATAAAAAAATTAAGCTCTTCGGGTAGTAAAGCCAGGATGGGGATATTTTCATTTCGCAAATGAAATTTTTTATAAAACTCACCAACGTTCATTGATAAATCTTTGTTCATCCAGGAAAAAAAAGTTTTGATAGTTTTAATAATTGAAGAAACATAATTATCATAATGACCACAAGTTTTATATAGATGATCGGTGAACCGACGATAAAATTTTTTCCAATAATTCTTTTCTCTCAACAATTCTCTTTGAGTTAAATAGTTGGCTTTCTTAAGTCGAATATAAAAGCTATTTTTTTCGGAAAAATTTTTTACAAGTCTGAGTGTGTTAAGATAATTTCCAATTGTTCCTGCTGATATTTTCTTACCATCGGGTTGTAATCTTTTTCCGGTTTTGCTGTCATGAATAAATTGTTCAAACATTTCAAAAAAGGAAATTTCCAGTTTGTTTTTTTTCGTTGTCATAAGTGTTTTTTTTTGTTTAAATATGAACCAAAAAGTAACAAAAAAATATACTTTTATGCTTAATTTTAAGTGGGGGAGTTCTTTGAAACACTTTGTTCAGCCTGAATTGCGTGAATTATTGACAACATCCTTTCGGGATGCTGATGCAGGGAAGGATAATCACCTCTTTCTTTGACTATAATTTTGGTTTTAACGGCAAGGAAAAAGATGATGAAGCGAAGGGTGTAGGCAATGAGATTTCCTATGGGGAAAGAGTATACGATCCAAGAGTAGGACGCTTTCTAAGTCTTGATCCTATAGCGGGCAAATATCCATTTTATAGTCCATATGAATATGCAGGAAATAGTCCAATAAAATTTATTGACTTGGATGGTAAAGAAACTGAAGAAGATATCTCAAAATATTGGGATGGCCAGCCTTTAATTAATATGAGCTCAGCTCCCCCACGAGGTTACAATGCTGCAGGTGTGCCCAGAAATTCAGTTTGGTTTTTCAAAGAGCAGCTCTCAGCAAAACCCGAAATGTTTAGCGAAGCAAATAAAATTAGAATTGATGCTGGCAGAAATCCCGTAGTCGATGAGACTTGGGTTAAGTTCAATCCATCTCATAGTGAATATTTAGGGGAAACACTTTGGCATCATCATATTGAGGGAGGCGAAATGGCAGCCGCGATACCAGAACAATTAAACTATGATTATTTCAGTGAATTGCATCCTTACTTGAACACAGGATCCGCAATAAAGGGAATAAAAATTTCTGGACTTCTTGGAGGTACTTTATCACTTTTAGGAAATGTTTCCATATTTACTGGAATATTTACAGGCAACCCCGATTCCTGGGGCAATGCCTTTGGCTGGGGAGAGCCAAAAGTAGGGGATATTAAAAAAGATTGGGCGAACACTCAATTGTATGTTCAAATCATGGCAATTGTGGATCATTATATTCCAGTTTTAGATGACAAAGGGAAACAGGTAGTGGATTCAAAAACTGGCCAATTAAAATATCGATTAGGCAGCAAAACTGTCACAGGCAATATTTATTCTGGATATATTTGGAATTCAGACTCGAAAAAATATGAGGGAGTCAATAAAATAACTACTAGAACAGAAGAATGGCACTATGACGAAAATGGTAATCGAACTAGTACCAAGACAGTAGATAAATCAGAGATGCTCTAAATATATATGTATGAGACCAGAGATTTTTGCCAAAGAGCTTCAGCATTCCGCTCCGACTTTTGAGCAATTGCTTAAGAGGAATTTGTCTGCTCAATTTATTAATGATTTTATTGAAAGCTACAATTGTGTTTCAAGACCTCAAATTAATTTGAACATAATTTCAAATGATA
>DATHPY010000605.1:0-2486 GCA_035483315.1 Puia sp.
ATGCATTCCCTTCACGCGTAAATTTTAATTGCTGATTATTCCAGTTAATGCTATTTATTTTTAAAGGCCCCTGCAGATCAATCTGCATTATTTTTCCAGGCTTAAGAACTTTAAACGTTATGGTATTGCTGCCGGTAATAAATTTTTTGTCATAATCAGGTTTAACCCAAATATCATATCGTAATACATTCCACCATGCTCTTTCTGGTGTGATGCTGCCGCGTAAAGTGTCAGCATGTGTAAATTGTTTTGGAGCTTTTTGTGCAAAGGATGATTGCATTATAAAAAGTGATGCAACCAAAACAGCAACCTTAATTCTTTTCATTTTTTAAAAATTTGGAGCAATGGTCTGACGGTCTCCGTCTGACCATTGATTAGCAAATGAAGATAAAAATGATTTTGCATTTATTTTTTAAAATACACAAGCGGTTGAAAAAACAAAACGGGGCGTAATTTAATTACACCCCGTTGCACAACCGACCCTAATCTATAAAACTAAAACTTACTTATCATGATGTCTCATCTGAGGAATCTTTTTTGACGTGTTGTTTTCATCATCTTCACCATGTCTTTCAGGATTTTCTATTTCACTGTCATCCTGGTTTTTCCAGTTATCATTCATATCCCTACTATCATTTTTTTGGCTTCTGCTTTGTCCGTTTTGTTTTTGACTTCCATGGTGAGATTGACTTTCTTTATGCTCCATCTTAGAGTTTTGATTTTTTCCGCTCGCTGAGTCATGATGTTTTGAATCGTTTTGTGCAGACTGATTTCTTTTATCAGTTTTATCTCTTTGTGCATTTTCCTTTTCTTTGTTTTGCATAATGTGATTTTTTTGGTTTAAAGAATATTCTTTACCAATAAAATTTCAAAAACAATACCAGTACATGCCAAAAGCGGAATGCTGTTAATAACTCACAGTTAATGAATTTATAAGAGGTTTAGCATCCACAATGAGTAGATAAAATTCTACGAAGGTGTGAGGCCACAAGACACAAGAGGCAAGGTCAAGGAACAAAAGGTGACTGCGAATTTTTGTCTTGTGTCTTGTCCTTTTAATCTTTTCAGATACCAGCATCAGTTTTCATAGCATCATCGTCTCGCCTCGGGCGAGATCCGTTCATCGGTTGTACTACTATATGACTTCAGGTTTCAATTTCCGAACCCCAAATTAACAGGAAAACCATTGGGTTCCATCGGAACACCTGATAGGTGGAAAAAAAGTAATTTGAAAATTCGCTTGCGTTCTATAGGAATGCCTGGTACTTGTTTTATTTGCACAAAATGTTCCGATGGAACGTTTGTAAATTTGTATTTAATTTCTACCCACAAAATGTTCCTACGGAACAAATAAAGCCTGGTATCACATTCAAACGGGTTACATCTTATCAAAACCGCTCAATAGAATTGTTATCGTACAAGAGTGCGACGCAACAATGCTCAATAGATATTCTTAGCCGGGAAAATAAAAACCCGCAAAAAAAATTTGCGGGTATAAAATTTAAAGTCGGTCAACCGTCAACCAACAACTCTTAAGGAAATATTCCCAACTCCGCATAACTCGTCGCAACTTTATTTATCGCAACAATGTAAGCTGCCGTGCGCATATCAGGTATTTCGGAATTTGCTTTCCAGCAATCCATAATTTCTTTTGTAGCGGTGCTCATCGTTTCCTCAAGTCCGCTGTAAACCAGGTCAACTTCATCGGCGCCGTGCATAATGAATTCTCTTTCTTTTCCTTCAACTTTTTTTCCAGTCAATCCTTCCATTTGATTAAGAATATGCGCGTTCAGATTTTCTGTGAAACGTTTTTCCATTCTTCCATAACGTACGTGACTTAAATTTTTCAACCATTCAAAATAAGAAACCGTTACGCCACCGGCATTCAGATACATATCGGGCACAACCAAAACTCCTTTCTTAATAAATACTTCATCCGCTTCCGGAGTGAGCGGACCGTTTGCAGCTTCTGCAATTATTTTTGCTTTTATGCGCGGCGCATTTCCCCCATTAATAACATTTTCCAACGCAGCAGGAATTAAAATATCGCAATCCACCTCGAGTGCGTCTGTTGATTTTGCAATATTAGTTGCGCCGAGAAAATTTAATATCGAGCCAGTTTTTTTTCTGTGTTGAAAAACTTCTTCTTCATTCAATCCGTCTTTGTTCATGATGGCGCCTTCAAATTCTGCAAGCGCAATAACCTTTGCTCCGCCTTCGCGGAAAAATTTTGCGGCGTGATAACCAACATTCCCTAATCCCTGCACTACAACTGTTTTTCCCGCGATGCCGGGTGATAATTTTAATTTATCCATCACATCTTTCATGTGACTTACTTCACGAATCCCATAAAAAACACCGAGACCTGTCGCTTCTTTTCTTCCACGAACTCCGCCTTGCGAAACCGGTTTTCCGGTAACGCAACCAAGTCCGTCAATTTCGCCGGGACGCATGCTCATGTATGTATCGAGTATCCACGCCATTTC
>DATHPY010000606.1:0-3333 GCA_035483315.1 Puia sp.
TCCTGTTATCATAATGAGTGTGCCGATCCATAAAACGTTGATCTGGGGAAATAATAACACTTTTAAAGCTACAAACGGGATCATGGTTGAAGATTCCTTCACACCAAATAATAGCTTTTTGTTTTCTCCAACGCCGTTGAACGAAATGGCAAGATCTTGCGCGAAAACGGTATCTATAATTGGAACGATGCGATTATTTTTTACGTAAAATAACGGGTTTGCTTTGAAATGCATGCTGTCCCTATTAATAACAGTCATATCAGCCATTAAGGCCGTATCATTTGAAGTAAAATGATATTTATAATTATCCGGGTTAGGAATTATTTTATTAAGAATGATATAACCTTTGGAATAAAAAATAGTGTCGTTAATTCCAATGCTGTAAGGTCTGAAAGATGCGGTGTCTTCTTCACTTTCCTGTTGCGGATTATAAGCCGCGCTGATGTAAGAAAAAATATCTTTATCCCAGTAATGATGCATGTCGGGATTGAAAACATTATCATCCGCGCTTTTGCCCGTATTTACCATGTTAGGATACAGATCAAATTCATCAGCGCTATCTTTTTTCTGCAACTGCACATGAAAATAAGTGATCCTGTTTTTTTGGTTGATGGAATCGTTGCTGATAAAAGTTGCCCAATATTTTCCCATATCGGTTTTAAGACTTTTTATGAGCGTTATATTTTCCATCGGGTTTTGTTTCGCCGCAGGCTGAAAATTAATATTGATGCCAGTTGTATTGTAAGACAACACTTCTTTTTTTGATGATGATAATAAAATTCCCAGAAGCATCAATCCAAAACCAACGTGAGCGATGGATGCGCCGGCTGCTTTTAAATTTCCTCTCATTCCTGACCAGATATACGTGGCGTTTGCGATTGCAGAATATACCGCGCAAAATATAGCCAGGTGAATTACAGCAAGAAAACCCGTTCCGTATTTATCGTAATGAACATTTCCAAACAAACTGATGAGCACAGAAATAATTAATGCAAATAATGTCGGGAACAATATCTTTTTTAAATAATCTTTTGACGTGTTTTTATATTTTAAATATTGCGTAACCGCAGTAAGCGCGCCAAGTATAACGGCAATGAATATCTCAATTCTATTATAAGCAAAAGTAGCGTCCTCTCCCATTGTCATGTTTGTGCCGAAAATTTTATTGGGAACCGGAAGTGATGTAGCAGCAATTATAAACAAAGAAGATAAAAACAAAACCAACGAACCGATAAACATCCAGAATTCGCGCGAGTACATATTTTCTTCTTTCTGAATGTGCGGAATTTTTTTGTATTCTTTAATAAATAAAAAGAAAGCTGGAATAAGAAAAACTGCGATCAATGCGAGTAATTGAAAATTCATTCCTGAATCTACAAATGAGTGAACTGAAGTATCTCCCAAAATTCCACTGCGAGTTAAAAATGTTGAATAAAGAATTAAAAGAAAACTTATGAAGATGAAAAAATAAGTTGCCCGCAATGAATGTCCGGTTGCATTATAAATGACCATCGTGTGCAAGCCCGCAACCATAACGAGCCACGGAACTAACGACGCATTTTCTACTGGATCCCATGCCCAATAACCGCCAAAGCTTAATGATTCATAAGCCCAGGCTGCGCCCATCATAATGCCGGTTGCCAAAATGCAGCAGGAAAATAAAGTCCACGGCAACGCAACTTTCGTCCAGCCGCCGTAATCTTTTTTCCATAATCCTGCAAAAGCAAATGCAAACGGAACCACAGTTGATGCAAAGCCTAAAAACAAAATCGGCGGATGAATCACCATCCAATAATTCTGAAGTAAAGGAGTTAACCCCTGTCCATCTTTAATAAAACTTAAATAGTCGTGTTTTAATAACCCGGTTGAAGCATCATGCAAAAAAGGTGCACCGTCAAAAAGTTCGGTATGACGAATTAATAAGAAAGGATTGATGCCAACTTTTGCTCCGAAAATATAAATACCGACAATCATTGTGGCAAGACAAAGTTGAATAAAACTCATTACCGTCATTACCGGCGATTCCCATTTTTTGCTGGTAAAAATTAAAATTGCTCCCAGAATGCAATGCCAGATAGTCCATAATAAAAAACTTCCTTCCTGCGCGCTCCAAACACAGCTTAATAAATATTTCATGTCAAGCGATTTGCTTGAATGTTCCCACGCGAAATTGTATTCGAAATAATGTGAGCGAACGATGTAGTAAATCACTGCGAAAACGGAAAATACCGCAATAGCATCAAGTCCAAAAGCTGTACGGGCAAGGCGTTTCCAGCTTTTTTCTTCTTCAGGAGTTTTTGATTTTGTTGCTTTGTAATAAGAAATAGTTGCAACAAAAGATGCAGCAAAAGAAAGCGTGGCAAAAAAATGCCCGATTTTTCCGGGCAATAAATGTTCGCCTAAATAATCCATTTACTAAAATTAATTTTCGTTGAGACTTTTCTTCGCAACATTTGGATCATCTGTGTATTTGGAAGGACATTTAATAAGAATCCCGTCTTTCTGAGTTATTTCAAAAACATTGCCTTTCATTTTTCCTTTAAGCACAATGCGCTCGGCTTTATCCATATCATAAGGCTTCTCAAAAAAATATTCAACCTTGGCTTTACTTCCCAAAGTATCCGAAATATAAAAACTGCAATAGTTTGGATTTTTTACCGCATTGTATTCTATCGGCTGAGTGTTATCCAATTTGGCAATTATGGTAACACTTTTGCCTTCTTTTTGTTTTGCGGAAGCAATGGTTTCATAAGTTGATAAACTTCCCATAAAACTTACGAGCAATCCAATTGCAACAGCAATAAAAACCAATAAAACAATATGCAACTTCTTCATACTAAAAAATTCTCCGCAAAGTTAATTCAAAAACAATCATGTCGCAGGCGTTTTTCTAATTTAGTTTTTGGTTCGCACTTAGAGATGACATCTTTTAAAAAGATGTCATCTCTAATCAATTAAGTGCGGAATAAACCTGCTGATATTATCTGTAATAAGTTGATTCGATTCCCTGATGCCAATTCCCGCCGGCTCTTGCCCAATTATCCAACTACCGATCAGCGGATAATTATTTCCATTAAAAACAGGAAGCGGAAAATACTCCTGGTAAATAAATCCTTCTTTTCCATATTCACCTTCAGTGGATTCAATTGTTCTTCCATTTGATATTATACTGATGTTGGCGCCTTCGCGTGAAAGAATTGGTTTCTTTACAAATTCTTCCATATTATTTTCCTCAAAATATGCAGGCAAAAGATTTGGGTGATGGGGATATAATTCCCATAAAATAGGAAGGATCGCTTTGTTTGATAAGATCATTTTCCACGCAGGTTCAAT
>DATHPY010000607.1:0-8110 GCA_035483315.1 Puia sp.
CATTTGATTACCTGGATCTTTTCGATCGCTTTTGGTTTTTATGTATATAGCAAGCATCGGTTTTTAGAGATCAATAAATAAAAGTCTTTGTATTAATTAATCTACGAAGTTAGGCGCGGGCCTTCTGTCGCGTCCAAGAAATTCCGGCATAAACACATGCCTGCCGCGCAAAGGCTATCCTTTATTCCGTTGCTTCATGGACTTGATCGCCCCGCACCTGACATAGTTCCATAATTAATTTTTAAACTTTTAAAGGAATGTTATGGAAAATTCAATGAATCAAAAAGATTGGACTGAAATCGCAGAAGTGGAATTGGTATACAAATCAAATGTAAAAGCATCCTTGCGTCCAATACTCACCAGTTCAAAAGATGTATATGAATTGTTGTTGCAGACATGGGATAAAAATAAAATTGAACTCCAGGAACAATTCAAAGTGCTGCTGTTAAACAGAGCAAGCAGAATTGTAGGAATTTTTGAAGTTTCATCAGGAGGCGTAGCAGGTACTGTCGCTGATCCTAAACTTATTTTCATGGCTGCGTTAAAGTCAAATGCCTGCAATATTATTCTTGCTCATAACCATCCTTCTGGCAATCTTAAGCCAAGTAAAGCCGATGAAGAACTCACGCAAAAAATCAAAATGGGTGGTAAACTTTTAGAGATAAATGTTCTTGACCATTTAATTATTACGGTTGATGGCTATTATTCATTCGGAGATGAAAGCTTGATATAAACTTTCATCTTGATTAAAATTCAGTCATGTATTGTTGACATTTTTTAGGAGGGTTATTTTTACCCTCCTATTTTATTTTATCATGATTAAGAATCTTGAGAAGTTTTTACGTTGCCAGATCTGCAACGGGCGAGATGTTCAATTGTTGCACAATTGTATCTCGCCGCCCCATGCCTCCGGTGTCGGCGGGCGGATGTGTCAGAAATTGTAAAGGTTATTTTATCAGCATAGTGAAAATGAAAAAGTGAGGAAATGGAAAAAAGTAAACTAAAATCCTGGATATCATTTCGCGTTAAGCCAAAAGAGTATGATATAATTCATGCGCAATTTCAAAAAACAACATGCAGAAAATTGAGCGAGTATGCGCGCAAAGTTTTATTAAATAAACCTGTTGTGGTAAAATATAGAAACCTGTCAGCTGATGATTTTTTAAGGGATATGATAAAACTGAAAAATGAATTAAGTGCTGTCGGAAATAATTTTAATCAGGCAGTTAAAAGATTGCATACACTTGATAAATTTCCTGAAGTAAGATCGTGGCTGACCACAAGCGAACCAGGAATAAATGCCGCAATAAATAAAATAGAAGAAATAAAAAGCAGAATGAATCAGGTTTATGAAATATGGTCACAAAAATAACAAGTCCGCATAGCTTTAAGCGTGCATTAAATTATAACGAGAAAAAAGTTCAAAAGGGAGATGCAGAATGTATCCATGCGAAGAATTTTTTAAAAGATGTAGACAAGATGAACTTTCATCAGAAGTTAAAAAGATTTGATGATTTGATCGCGCTAAATGAGCGGACAAAAAAAAGCAATACGTTACATATCTCGCTGAATTTTGATCCTTCTGAAAAATTAAATAAAGAAAAATTGATCGCCATTGCTGATGAATATATGTCAAAGATTGGTTTCGGTGATCAGCCATATTTGGTATATGAACACCATGATGCCGGGCATCCTCATATACATATTGTGACAACAAATATTGAAGAAGATGGTAAAAGGATCAACACTTATAATATAGGGAAAAACCAATCTGAGCAAGCAAGAAAGGAAATTGAAAAAAATTTTGATTTGGTTCAAGCCGCAGGAAGAAATTCAAAACAAAAAGAAAATCCCGAATCGATAAACGTACAAAAAGTAAAATATGGAAAATCGGAAACAAAGAGAGCTATCACCAATGTGCTTGACGTCGTAGTAAACCAATACAAATACACTTCGCTTGCTGAATTCAATGCGATCCTGAAACAATATAATGTGTTTGCAGACCGAGGTCATGGAAGTGGAAGAATTTATAAGAATAACGGACTGTTATATGTCGTGCTTGATGAAAATGGTAAAAAGATCGGCGTACCGATAAAAGCAAGCGCTATTTATAGCAAGCCAACACTGCCGGTCCTCGAAAAAAAATTTGAAGAGAATAAATTAAAACGAATGCCCGATAAACAAAGATTGAAAACAGCGATTGAATGGGCAATTGCAAAAAAACCCCAGCATTTAGAAGCGTTTATAAAAGAATTGCGGAAAGATAAAATTCAAGTTGTACTCCGGACGAATGAAAAAGGATTTGACTATGGCATCACATTTATTGATTACAGAACAAGATCAATTTTTAATGGAAGTGATATTGGAAAAGAATATAGCATTGCCTCAATACAAGAAAGGCTAAGTAAATTATCTGAAGGAAAAAGTTTTAAAAAACCGATTCCGTTTATAAGAAAAGAGAATCAGATAAAAGAACTTGATTTCGGAAAAGCAAAAGATGAATTAATAGGAAATTCTTTCAAAAAAGAAAATTTGGCTGACATCCTGATCAAATCAGTGAAAAATGAAGCCCAACTTCCCTTTGCATTATTGGAAAAGAAAAAGAAGAAAAAAAGAAAACTGTTTTTATAAATATTAATTGTCAAGTATGTCTGGTGACACAGGTGAAAGTGAAATGGGTTTGCGGAAAATTCTTGAATTCATGAGATTTGGAAGTATCATCATTCTTCTTTTGCATTTTTATTATTTCTGCTATGACGCATTTGATGAGTGGAAACTCACCACAAAGATCAGCGATAGATTTTTAATTAATATACAGCGAACCAGATTATTCAATAACAATAATGCGCAGTTGCTCGCTTTGGGATTATTGATTATTTCTTTAGTTGGTGCAAAAGGTAGAAAGGATGATAAAATTAAAAGGCAGAATATATTTTATTTCCTGCTCCTGGGTTCGTCTCTCTATTTTTTCAATTACTGGATTCTTAAAATTGCTGCAAGTCTTCAAACGATCGCTATCTTTTATATTGCTGCCACTTCCCTTGGATATTTATTTATTCTTGCTGGCGGAGCTCAACTATCGCGACTTATAAAAATAAAATTGGGAAGCGACGTGTTCAACGAATTGAATGAAACTTTTCCGCAGGAAGAAAGATTATTAAAGAATGAGTTCTCAATAAACCTACCCGCGCAATATAATCTGAAAGGAAAAACTCATAGTAGTTGGATAAATATTATTAATCCATTCCGTGGTTTGTTGGTGGTGGGTTCTCCGGGCTCAGGTAAATCTTATTTCGTCATTCAGCATGTAATTAAACAACACATTGAAAAAGGATTTACCATGCTGGTGTACGATTTTAAATATGATGACCTGACTAAAATTGCATACAATACTTTGCTGAAAAACTATTCAGCGTACAAGGTCAAACCTGAATTTTACCTTATCAATTTTGATGAGCTTTCCAAAAGCAATCGTTGTAATCCACTTGATCACGAAACAATGTTTGATATTACGGATGCGACTGAAGCATCCAGATCCATCATGATGGGATTAAATAGAGAATGGATAAAGCAACAAGGAGATTTTTTTGTTGAGTCACCGATCAATTTTGTAACTGCGGTGATCTGGTTCTTAAAAAAATACAAGAACGGAAAATTTTGTACACTACCGCATGTTATTGAACTGATGCAGGTCGAATACGAAAGGTTATTTCCTGTTCTAAAAACAGAACCAGAAATTGAAGTGCTGATCAATCCATTTATTTCTGCTTACCAGAACGATGCTATGGAACAACTCGAGGGACAAATTGCGAGTGCGAAAATTGGGATGGCCAGGTTGTCTTCTCCGCAGCTTTACTGGATCTTGTCAGAGAATGATTTTACACTGGATATAAATAATCCAACAGCACCTAAAATAATCTGTCTCGCAAACAACCCACAGAAACAACAGATCTACGGAGCGGTATTATCATTATATGTTACGCGACTTATCAGATTAGTAAATCAAAAAAATAAACAAAAATGCAGTTTGATCTTTGATGAATTTCCAACTATTTATTTTAATGATATGGACAGCCTGATTGCAACAGCAAGATCAAATCAAGTGGCTACTTGCCTAGGGATGCAGGATTTTTCTCAGTTAAAAAAAGATTATGGCGGTGATCAGGCAGCAGTGATTATGAATATTACCGGAAATGTAATCAGTGGTCAGGTCATGGGTGAAACATCTAAGCTACTTGCAGAAAGATTTGGAAAAATTACACAGATCAAAGAAAGTGTCTCTGTCAGTCGTAATGATTCCTCATTCAGTAAATCAGGTCAGATGGACTTTGCCATCCCACAATCAAAAATTGCTGGATTATCATCAGGAGAATTTGTAGGCATGGTTGCAGATGATCCATTACAAAAAATAAAATTAAAAACTTTTCATTGCGAGATATTAAATGATCATGAACAATTGCAACTAGAAAATTCCTTGTTAAAACCGCTTCCGGTCTTAAAAGAATTAAATCAAAAAAAGATCAGTGAAAATTATTATGGAATTAAAAACGAGGTTTCAAATATTGTTGAAAGCGAAATTGAAATTTTGATGAATGCGCCCGACAAATGATTTTGTTCAAATTATCAGGCTACTTTCGGGATTTCAAAAGCTTCACCATCATAAGAGACTTGCCAAGTTGCACTCGCATTATCCAATTCAATTCTACTCCTAATTATTCCCATTTTATATTTTACTTCAAAAACTTTTTTATTAAAAAATTCTATAAGTTTTTTTGTACTTCTATCTCTATCTTTTGGCTTTTTGTTCAATATGATCGGTGATGTAATAAATAATGACTGAGATTTTTCCAAATATTTTTTTACCATCTCTGATTCAGGTAATCCCTGATTTCTATTCCAAGGTGTCAATTTGCCAATTGGATTAATTTCGAGTAATTCCAACCAAATGCGGTCGTGAAAACCATTTTCAGATCCGTGATGCGGTATTTTGAAAAGGGTAGATTTCTTATTTCTTACGGCTTCAGAATGGTCGATAATATCAAGCCACCCTTTTCGATTATCAGAGGAAACTTCTAGGTCGGCTCCGAGCAATATCTTGTGACATCCAATTTCAAGCAGTAACACAACTGATTTGTCATTTGGGTGTTGCAACACTATTTTTTTTTCAGGCGACCCATAGTCTTTAATTAAAGTAGATATTTCAGAGTCGAATTGCTCGATGACGAAATCGGATGGAGAAAGTGATGTAATGGAAGCTGGGATTTTGTCATCCTTTATTAAAAGACGATCAGCAATGGCATTCTTAACCTGGAGTTTTCTTTCTCTTGCAATTTTCAAACACGCTACAAATTCGGTTGTTGAAGAGAGACTTGCTTCATCTTTTATTTTTTGATAATCAAGAGCAACTAAAGTCAAGAATTTTTTTCTATCGTTGGCTTTGCCGTAACATAAAATTGCATTGCCGCATTCGCTAAATAATTTAGATAATCCCAAAATATGATCATTATGCCAATGAGTGCAGACAATTAATTTTACATCATTATTTACATCCACTCCTATTTTTCTTAAGTAGCTGAGCGGCAAACACTCTTTTGAATTAGGGTTTTCGCAAGAATCTACGACTGCCCACATATCATTACCATAATGGATTACACAACTTTCACCATAGCCACCACCTGTTCCAATAAGTGTAATTTCTGCTAAATCGTTTTTTGGTTTATCATAAACCATTAATCCCAATTTATATTATCGTTCAAATCTTCAGCTAAATCGATTGCTTCATCAAAATCTGCAGAACTTAATTTTGGCAATCTCTTGAATCTTATAATAGATTGTTTAGATAGCGTACCTCTGCGAATTTCATGACCAACACTCCAATAAAATGCGTTACCTAATTTAATCAATTTCTTATCTTCATTTTCGATGTCTTCAAAATCAAATTCTGCATCTTCATAAGTACTGTTTTGAATATTTGCATCTTGAATTTTTGCTTTAAATGAATTTGGATAAACTTCGGTTACGTATCCAATCCAGTTTTGAGATTTTCTAAAAGAATTTTTATAATCAATCGGAAAATATTTACTCATTGAAGGAATGTGGAAATTAACTGAATCCCATTTTAAATTATCGAGCGGATCCTTTATATCCCAAATGCGATTATCCTTAAAATAACTTACCATTCCCAGTATACGATCAGCTGAGTCGTTTCTGACATTTTGAGTAAATTCTCCTTCTATTAATGTTTGATTTTGAATAACGGTTGAAGACATTCGATGAATGTTATTTTAAATATTCAGATTTGTCCAAAGCTGTTCCACCACTCGTTCAGGCCTTTCTTTTGATTCATTCCATATCAAATTAAGTCTTTTAATTAATTCGGTTTCTCTTCCCGTTTCACCTTCTTCTAATGCAAGGTGATCATTTATAGAAAAGAGAACGCCATACTTCGGCACTAATTCAGATGGTTGAATCTTTACTGCATAATGTCCTTTATGCTTATCTCTCCTTTTCTGCTCAGTTATGTTGAGTTCGAGCAATTTGGGATCATCCAAAACGTTTTCCCAATTCCGTAAAGGTGTTAAACGGTTACCCAATTCAAGATATTGCTCCTCCCGAGGTAATGTATAATGTAATAGATGATTAATTCCTATTGCCGAAATAGGCGTTTCAGGTAAAAAGGTAAATATTCCAGAAACTAAATCACGAACAATATCGAAAAACGGTTCTTTTGACGAGTTGAATACGAATCGATTCTCGCTTATTTCTAAAAAAACCCAGTCTAAATCATATCTTGTTAATTGCGGATGGACAATTTCCACTTTTGCACTATTAGCTTCCTGTTCTTTAATTAGACCCTTTTTCGCTAACCAAAAAGGTTGAATGATTGCTGGATTAAAATCCCCAATTATTATCAAGCTTAAAGTGCGAAGCTGAAAATAATCTTTAAGCATGTCTGCATTATTTGACGATAAAGATACGTTTTCGATTAGCAACAGAAGCAAAAATATTAAATCAAGAAGAATTCCTCAAATCAAGACGATTAAATGTTTAAATGATCAAAATTAACTTGCTTTGTTCCCTCTATAATTTCGCGTAATCCAACTTTATAATAATTCTGTGTCGTCTGCTCTTTCTCGTGTCCCATCATTTTAGAAAGTATAGGCCTCTCTGCTCCAAAGCGAATCCACATTTGAGCATTTGTGTGCCGGCCAGTTTTATTACTAAGTTGACGGACAATATTTGCTCTCTTCGCTAGCAATTTAAGATTTCGATTATAAACTTGAATTTCTATAAATGTATTTTTTTCGAAAAGAAAATCGTTTTCTGATTCATTATCTCTGTAACGTTTTATTATTTCGGCCGCATAAGGAAATTTGAAAAGTGGAATAATGGTCGGATTCCCATTTTTATCTCTTTCACTGATAATATAATTTCCGAATTCGATATCATTGTGCAGTTGGTCCTTCTTTAATATTTGAAGATCGTTGTAGTAAAAACCTGTATAAACTTGAAACAAAAAAATATCACGATCTCTTTCCAGGCTATGATCTTTTTTCTCAAATTTCAGAGCGCGCAATTTTTGTATTTCTTCGATCTCTAAATGTTGTCCTTCCTTTTTTATTGGAACAATTATTTTAACTTCTTCAAAATAATTTTCTATCTCCTGAATATCAAAAAAGCGGTCTTTTTTTGCAGCATGGTTAAGCACGACTTTTAATTTATCAAAATAACTTTTGATCGTTGCCGGAACCATTTTCCCTTTTTGTCCCTTAAGGTTTGACAAATAATTTCTGAATCGCGCAATTAAAATTTCATCAATTTCAGCAAATGAGATTTTTGCATGAAAATTATTTAAATGTAAAAGACAAGCTCTGTATTTTTCCCAGGTTATATCATCAAGATTAACCGTTGCCGGTGGATGTTCTATGTAATTTTTGAAATAATCGTTGAAAATATTTCTGTCACCTTTCCTTAAAATTTCTCTGTCAAGGATGTAAAAATTGATGGTCTTATTCTGCATATAAAATCGCTTCGTCAGTTCTACGATCTTATTTTTCATCTCGGCAATCTTAGTGTTGATCTCAAAAGCGAAGGGATGATGGTCTTTTAT
>DATHPY010000608.1:0-6964 GCA_035483315.1 Puia sp.
TAACTTTTGAACCTGCGGTGTGATTTTTTCCGTAGTGGTCACTAAAATATAAACAGTTGTTTCATTTAAAACAAAAGCTGAGAAACAGGAATCCGGAAGATCTTTCGTAACCTCAAACCATTTTTCTAAAATTGATCTCGTCCTTTCAGTATTAACTTTAAATGCCCGGAATCTAAAACTTTGCATACTGGCCGGACTTTGATGAATCTTAAATTTCATCTCCGAAACAACTCCAAAATTTCCATTGTTGCCACCTTTGCAAGCCCACAACAGATCTTTTTCATCTTTTGAATTTCTGATGATTCCATTGCCATCAACCATTGTCACTTCTATCAAACTGTCGCATGTCAATCCAAATTTTCTGCTCAATAATCCATAACCGCCGCCAAGTGTCAATCCGCCAATACCCACGCTGCCACAGGATCCGCCAGGGATGATCTTATTCTTTGCTAAAGTGAAATCGTAAATTTTAGATAATGTGCAAGCTGGTCCGACTTTGATTGTTTCTTCATCAATCCATTCTATATCATTTAATAAAGAAAGATTAATAACCATACCGCTATCGTTACACGAAAATCCTTCCATGCAATGACCACCACTTTTAATGGCGACTGGCAGGTTTTTGCTTTTTGCATATTTTATCGCTTCAACAATTCCGTCCGTGTTTTTGCAAAGAGCAATAATTGCCGGATGTCTTTCGATTCTTTTATTAAATCCTTTTCTTAAAATATCATATTCCTTATCGCCATTTTTATAATAAACAACATTTTCATCTGGCAATAAAAAAGTGACAATTTTTTTATTAACTGAAAGTGGATCTACACAGAACCCAACATTTGCCATTAGCGACATTTTCAAAAAATCCTTGCGGTGATATTTCTTACTCATGATATTTGTGATAATTAAAATTATGATTAAACCTGCATCGCACGAATTATAAGTAGCGTTGCAACCTTATCTTTGCGCCATGTTAAAATCTACATTAATAAAAGCAACGGAAGCAGGCGCAAAAGTTATGCAGGAATTTTTCGGCGGCAATTTTAAAATTTCTAATAAAGAAGGAATTAATAACCTGGTAACGGAAGCCGATCACGGATCGGAAAAAGCAATTTTTGAGATCATTAAAAAAGATTTTCCCGATCATTTTATTTTGAGTGAAGAATCTGGAGCGCTTGTAACCAATTCAAATTTTAAATGGATCGTTGACCCTATTGACGGCACAGTTAATTTTGCACATGGCATTCCGATCTGTTGTGTTTCCATCGGGATTGAAGAAGACGGTGAGATGATAATGGGCGCAGTGTACAATCCTTTTATCAATGAATTTTATTTTGCACAAAAAGGCTTCGGTGCAACGCTCAATGATAATTTAATTAACGTGAGTAAAGAAACGGAAGTGTCAAAAGCCTGCCTGGTAACAGGTTTTCCGTATACGTATCTTGATCAACCAAACGGTCCGCTCGAAGTTTTTTCGCGATTGATAAGAAGGGGAATTCCTGTTCGTCGTCTTGGCTCAGCAGCGATGGATCTGTGTTGGGTTGCTGCCGGTCGCTTTGATGGTTTTTATGAACACAAATTGGAGGCGTGGGATAGTGCTGCAGGTTTTTTAATTGTTGAAGAAGCAGGCGGAAGAGTTTCAGATTTTACCGGAAAAAAATATTCTCCTTATCAACCACATATTATTGCAACGAATGGAAAAATTCATGATGAATTGGTTAGTTGGGTGAATGATTCTATGTAAGATGTCTGATGTACGATATTAGATGTGGTGGCTTCGTAATTATTATTAAACCTTTTTTATGAATGCGGAAGAAATGAAACGCAGAACAAAACAATTTTCTATTGATGTCGGTCATCTCGTATTGCAATTAGAAAGAACTGATCTGAATAGAAATTATAATAATCAAACAATTCGTTCCAGTAGTTCGGTTGGGACAAACTATCGCGCGGTAAGAAGAGCAAAGTCAAAAGCTGATTTTATAAACAAACTAAAAATAGTAGAAGAAGAACTTGATGAAAGTTTATTTTTTCTTGAATTATTGCACGAATTTAATTCAGCAAAAGTAGAATTGATAACCAAGATTTATAAGGAAGTTGAAGAGTTACTAAAAATAATAGTTGCAACAATAAACTCATCCAGAAGCTAAACAAATCGTACATAGAACAATGGAAAATCGTACAGAAATATCATCACTCGGCGAGTTCGAATTGATCGAGCATCTCACAAAAAATATTGAGCTGAAAAATGCATCATCAATTGTTGGTGTTGGTGATGATGCTGCAGTGATTGATCATTTCGGAAAACAAACTGTTATCACAACAGATCTTTTAATTGAAGGTGTTCATTTTGATCTGGCTTATACTCCATTAAAACATCTTGGGTATAAATCTGTAATTGTAAACCTGAGTGATGTTTATGCGATGAACGCAACGCCTACACAAATTACTTTGAGTATCGGAATCAGCAACCGGTTTAGTCTTGAAGCGTTGGATGAATTTTACGAAGGTGTTTATGCAGCCTGTGAAAAATATGATGTTGATCTGATTGGCGGCGACACATCTTCTTCACAAAAAGGTTTTATTATTTCCATTACAGCGATCGGCGAAATTGCTCCTGGTAAATTTGTAAAACGAAGCACTGCAAAAAAAGGAGATTTAATTTGTTGCAGTGGCGATTTGGGCGCAGCATATTTAGGATTGATTTTTTTAGAAAGAGAAAAGAAAATATTTTTAGAAACTCCAAATGTGAAACCAGATCTCGAAGGAGAAAAATATGTTATCGGAAGATTTCTAAAACCAGAAGCAAGAAAAGATATAATAGATTTTTTTGGCGACGCAGAAATTATTCCTACATCAATGATGGATATAAGCGACGGATTGAGTTCTGAAATTTTACACATTTGCAAACAAAGCGAACTGGGTTGTGTTTTATACGAAGAAAAAATTCCGGTTGCCGAAGAAACCCGCAAGGCAGCTTTCAAATTTGAATTGGATCCAACAGCCTGCGCACTCAGCGGCGGGGAAGATTACGAATTGTTATTTACCATCCCTCAACCCGATCATGAAAAACTTGTGCTCAATGAACAAGTCAGCATCATTGGCTATATGAACGAACCTGAAAAAGGAAAAAAGATAATAACCAAAGGCGGAAATACGTTTGATATTACGGCGCAGGGATGGAATGCTTTTGCGCAAAAATGATTAACTTTATTGATTATGTGTTAAAGGAACAATGTCCAATGAAACCAGCGATTTATTTATTTTTTATTCCCATCATTTTTTGTTTCTCCTGCAAAACAAGTAAAGAGGCTTTTGATCCCGCTAAAAAATACGCGCCTGAAAAATTAAAAGAAGATTATACTTTATTCAGAAATATTTTAGAAGAATCTCATCCCGGTTTATACTGGTACACCTCAAGGGATAGCATGAACTATTATTTCGATCGGGGTTATTCAGCAATCAGAGATTCAATGACCGAGCCGCAATTCAGAAATGTTCTTGCTTATGTAATTACAAAAATAGATTGTGGTCATACTTCAGTTCGATATTCAAAACGTTATTCGGATTATATTGATACGGCTAACATTGCATTATTTCCTTTGGGATTAAAATTTTGGCAGGACACGATGATTGTAACGGTTAACATTAACCGAAGAGATTCTTTATTAAGAAGAGGAACTGTTATTACCAGCATCAACGGAATGTCGCAACGTCAGCTCAGAGATACTATGTTTGATTACATGGTTACAGACGGATATAGCATTACCGGAAAATACCAGGCATTAAGCAATGGATTTAATTTTGGCAGTTGGTACAGAAATATTTTCGGATTGCCGCAGGATATTAATGTGCATTATCTTGATGCGTTTGGAATTGAAAATGAAACCATTATTCATCCTTATACTTTTAAAGCAGACACATCCAAAAAATTTGCTGACATTATTATTCCGTTATACAAACCCAGTAAACGCGAACGCAAAGCGCAGCGATTATTTGCTACAAGAAATTTGCAGGTTGATACAACTGGCAAAACGGCTTTTATGACGGTGAATACATTTGCGCATGGCAATCATTTAAAAAAGTTTTTCCGCAGTTCATTCAAATTGCTAAAAGAAAAAAGTATCCAAAATCTTATTATTGATGTTCGTTCCAATGGCGGAGGTGATGCATCCAATTCAACATTACTCACAAAGTTCATCATTTACAAAAAATTTAAACTCGCCGATTCTCTTTATGCAGTTACACGCAGCAGCAAATATGATAAATACATCGAGAGCAGCTTTCTGTATGATGTGATGATGTATTTTATAACGAATAAACAGGGCGACGAAAGATATCATTTTGGTTATTTTGAACGCCATTATTTCAAACCAAAAACTAAAAATCATTTTAATGGACAGGTATATATTTTAATTGGAGGCAATTCTTTTTCTGCAACTACATTATTTGCCGGCTCATTAAAAGGACAAAAAAACGTAACACTTGTCGGCGAAGAAACCGGCGGCGCATATTACGGCAACAATGCCTGGATGATTCCTGATGTTACACTTCCCAATACAGGCGTTCGTTTTCGCTTGCCAAAATTCAGGTTAATCGTTGATAAGAACCGCGCAAAAGACGGTCATGGTGTAATGCCCGATGTCTATGCAATTCCGTCAACGCAGGCAATCAAAAACGGGATTGATTTTAAAGAACAAAAAGTTAAAGAATTAATTGAGCAGCGAAACGGGCAAAACAAATAAACTTTCAGAACTTTGAAGCATAGAGTTTTTTCATGTGCAATTACAAAAAAATATTTTTCACTTCTTTCTTTGCCTCAGTTTCCTTTTTCGCTCATGCGCAAATAACAATATCATCAGCAACGCTGAAACCAATGCGTGGCGCAATCGCTCCGTTTTCTTCATTCACACAAAAAGATTCATTGATATTAATTTGCTTTTGGTCTGTCAATTCTGATGAATCCGTAAATGAATTAAATGCAATTAACACGCATTATGATAACTGGAAAGAAACCGTAAAATTTAAACTGATGGCTATTTCTATTGACGAAGGAAAAATTGCAAATCGTGTTCGTCCAACTGCAATTGGAAATGGCTGGACGTTTAATATATTCATTGATATTAACGGCGACCTGCGCAAAGCGCTTAGCTCAAGTAATCTTCCGCAATCTTTTATTATTAAAAATGGAAAAGTGGTTTATCAGCAATCTGGTTACGAAGCAGGAACAGAAAATTATTTGTTTCAAAAAATAGTGCAGTTCTCAAACAGTAAGTGAATGTGAAAATGAGTTCGTTTCTCACGTCTAAAGTTTCATGTCTCACAAATTTCTAATCTTTAAATTGAACAGTTAATTTATTCCCCATCAACAATTATCTGTTTTAAATTCAACTCATCATCGAGCATAACAAAGTCTGCATTGGCGCCGGCTTTTATACAACCCATTTTATCCTCAGTTTTTAAAACAAGCGCCGGATATAACGATGCCATTCGCAACGCTTCAGGCAAAGGAATGCCAACTTTTTCGACGCCATTCTTTACACACTGCATCATTGTGAGACTTGAACCAGACAATGTTCCGTTTGGCAATGTGTACCTGTCTTCTTTAAAAACGTGTTGGTATTCGCCGTGCAAAACTTCGGTAACTGCATCAGTAATAAAAAATAATCTGTCTTCCATAATTTTTTTACTTACGCGAATCGAAGCAAAATCAACATGCACACCATCACAAACTACGCTGCACATTACATCTGTGTTATCATAAATTGCGCCAACCATTCCAGGCTTGCGTCCCTGCAACGGCGACATGGCATTAAACAAATGTGTCGCAGCAGGAATGCCCTGGTAAAATCCATCAATTGCTTCTTCATAAGTTGCGTTGCTATGCCCAGCAGAAACAATAATATTTTGTTGAAGTAATAATCCAATAATATTTTCATTACATTGTTCCGGAGCGATTGTCATCATTTTAAAAACACCTTTTCCTTTTTCCAAAAGCATGTTCACTTCATCAAGCGTTGGCTTCTTAATATATTTCTCGATATGTGCACCTTTTTTAATTGGGTTTATATAAGGTCCTTCCAAATGCAAGCCCAGCAGGCCTTTGCCGCCGACTGACCAATATTCTTTCACCACATCCATTCCCTGCAAAAACTTTTCGATTGAATTTGTAGCCATCGTGATCATAAATTGTGTACAGCCTCCCTGCAAACAATATTCATACGTTGCTTCGAGTGATTCAATAGTAAGTTCTGTAGAAAATAATTTTCCGTTGCCGCCATACAATTGCAGATCTATAAAAGCCGGAGCAAGTAAATATCCATTGATATGTTGAATGCGATATGTTGCCGGCACTTTAGAAACGTCAACCACATCAACAACTTTTTCATCCTTAATTAAAATTGCTTTGCCGGTTAAAATTTCTTGTCCGTCAAAAATTTCTTTTGCTATTAATGCTGTTGCCATATTATGGTTCTATAAAAAAATTGTCAGCGTCTTTAAAAAATGGAAACTTATTTCTCACTTCTTGCAGTTTTTCTTTTTGTAAAGTGAAAGTAAAAACATCTTCATCATTATATTTTTGATATAATATTTCACCGAGCGGATCAACGATCATAGATTCTCCACTATAATGAATATCATTGCCATCATCGCCCACGCGATTAACAGCGGCAACATAACATTGGTTTTCTATCGCCCGCGCCTGTAACAAAGTTTTCCATGCAAGAATGCGACGCTCCGGCCAATTGGCAACATAAATTAACAGATCGTATTCCGCCTCGGTCGTTTGTCTTGCCCAAACCGGAAACCGAAGATCATAACAAATAAGTAAATTTATTTTCCATCCTTTTACAGAAGCGATCAAACGTTTTTTACCTGCAGTATAATGTTTGTCTTCTTCTCCGTATGCAAACAAATGCCGTTTATCATAATAGCCCGATTCGCCATTTGGCAACATCCATATCAG
>DATHPY010000609.1:0-2294 GCA_035483315.1 Puia sp.
ATACATAAACGCAAAAGATGTTCCATTGTTGTTTTACGTTTAAAATATAGTGCGTGGGGTCAAAATCGTTCCCAATCTGAACACAATTTGTTTCTTTTTGGGAATTGCGTTCCTCACAAGTGGAAGAAATAGCCACAGACTGATTGATTTTGGGTTGTATTTTTTGTCGTTTGGAGATAAGAAAGTATTGAAGTGATTTTCACGCAAAGCGCAAAGGCGCGGAGAAAAAATTGATGGAAGGCTGATTTGTTATGATGGTTATGATTTATGAAGATTATCATAGCCTATCATAATCATCATAACAAATCTGTGTTCTATCTGCTCATAAACAAAGAAAATTACCAATTGTAAGACTAAAGCTTAATAGCAGCACAACCGATGAAAGTAATGCGACGCAACGATGCTTAATAGGATTACAAATGCCGGTTACCAAAAAAAATTAAATGATAAATCCTGAATGGATGCTAAATCAACAATTGAACAAATAACTATTGAACAATAAATCTTACACCAATTTCCATCCGCCGTTAATATTTGCTTTTACAAATGAATTGGCTTCTGCATCATTTACAAATTGCTCAGCCGCCGGATTCCATTGCAGCGGACGGTTTAACCAATATGTAATATTCGCAATGGCGCAAACGCTGCTGGTGCGATGACCGGTTTCCGCATCGCAAATGGGTTGTTTATTATTTTTTATTGCATCGAGCCAATCCTGGTAATGATCGTCGCTTTTGTATAAATGAATTTCGTTTGGTTTTATTTCCGCAGTGGCAATATTTGCAGGATCACTGTCAATAAAATCGCGGCTGATATCGAGCTTTCCTTTTGTGCCGATAAAACGTACGCCAAATCCGCGGCCAAAATCCTGGTGTTTCATCACAACGCCATTTTCATAGATCATCGTAAGATATTTATGTACTTTTCCATCGGGTGGAAATAAATGTACCGGGCCACTTTTATCCATTCCCAAACCCCATTGCGCAATGTCGAACATGTGCGCGCCCCAATCGCTGAGAATGCCGCCGCCATATTCTTTATAGTTGCGCCAGTTTGGAAAAATATCTTTTTCAACCGGTGGAGATAATTCGGAATTAAAAGGTTTGAATGGAGCGGGACCGACCCACATTTCCCAATTTAAATTTTGCGGAGTTGCTTCCTGCAAAAGATAATCCGGAATTGCAGCGGTGCCAACATTCACGAGCACTTCCTTAATATCGCCGATATAACCATTGCGTACTAACTCGCATGCATGTCTAAAATTCACCCACGAGCGTTGCATGCTTCCTGTTTGCAAAATGACTTTATTTTTATTCATCGCGGTCACCATCGCTCTGCCTTCTTCAACTGAATGTCCCAATGGTTTTTCGCAATATACATGCTTACCTGCATTTGCCGCGGCGATACTTGCCACTGCATGCCAGTGATCGGGCGTTACGACAATTACTGCATCAATATCTTTTCGTAAAAGCATCTCGCGAAAATCTCCGTAACCAGTTAATGCTTTATAGTTTGATTGCTTTTGATATTTAGCGTATGTTTTTTCAACAACAGATTTAAAGAGATCGAGTTTTTGTGAATCCACTTCTGCGGCTGCAACAATTTTTGTTTTTGGCGCGAATGAATCGGCAAGTCCGCGCGCTTGTTTGCCCGCGCCGATAAAACCGAGCGTCATCATATCACTTGGTGCAGTGAAACCTTTGCCCATTACAAACCTTGGAATGATGGTGAAAGCTGCTGATGCCTGTAAACTGTTTTTAAGAAATTGTCTGCGGTTGGAATTGGAAATATTTTTTCTCATGATGGCAGTGTTTGAAATTTAGTAATAACAAGATTAGGGAATTTTTTTTGAGGTAGAAAAAGAATGTTGGAGGGGAATTATTATTGTTGACGAGGATGCATCGATTCGTGTCCTCACGAACCGAAAATTAAAATGGTTCGTGGGGGCACGAATCATGACGGTGGGGAATTTTTTTGAGATGGAAAAAAAATGTTGGAGGGAATTTTTATTGTTGGTTCTTGCTGATGCTGATGCCTGGGTTTGTGTCCTCACAAACCGAAAATGAAAATGGTTCGTGGGACACAAACCATGGCGGTGGTGTAGGCAAAGCCATACGCCGAGTAACATTCTTTATTATTTATTGTAGTAAACTACGGCAAGTTTGGGGGCATAGTCTGCAAGGAATTGTTCACCTTGTGCCGGATATGGTAAACAATTGTTTTTTGTAGCCTGATAAAAGTTGAAGAATCCTTCTTCGAGTTCTAAGATTGTATAAGGATCAAGGTTTGTCATT
>DATHPY010000610.1:0-3075 GCA_035483315.1 Puia sp.
TGGATGTTCCATCACCGGCATTAGCTCTACATGCGTAAAACCCATTTCTTTTACATAAGGAACTAAACGTTCTGTTATCTGCTGATAAGTATTATATCTTTCTTCATCATTTTTATCAGGTCGCATCCAGCTTGCCAAATGAACTTCATACGCGCTCCATGGCGCATCAAGCGAATTATTTTTTTTCCTGTTCTTCATCCATTCTTCATCATTCCATTCATATCCGAGTTCCCAGGTTATTGAAGCAGTGTCTGGTCTTTTTTCCCAAAAGTTTGCATACGGATCTCCCTTGTCGAGCTTTGCTCCCTGGTAACCGTGAATATGATATTTATACACTTCACCTTTTTGCATGTGAGGAATAAAACCTTCCCAAATTCCGGATTTATCGAGGCGGACAAATAAAGGATGAGAATCATTATTCCAATTATTAAAATTTCCTTTTACAGAAACATAAGTTGCGTTCGGCGCCCACACGGCAAAATAATATCCTTTCACATCAAGCACTTCACGTTGATGCGCACCAAAAAAATTATACAAACTGTAATGAGTTCCATTTTGAAAATTGCGGATCTCATCTTCATTGAACAATGAATAATTCCAGACCGATTTGGTTGAATCAACAAAATGAATTTCTTCATATCGCTTAAGTGTTTCCATTGATTCCATATCACGGAGATTTTTTTCCGTTTCACCGATATACTTATTTATTACCTGGTCTTTTTTTGTGGAATCTATTTTCTTTTCACTCATAAAATAAGATGTCTTTGGAAATACGTAATAAAAGCGTTTAACGTAAAATTAAGAGTTCGGCATTGCTTATTGATTTTTTTTTAAATGATATTTGACACAACCAAAATATTTTTGCAAACTTCCATTACCATCAACCTTAACTAATGCAAAAACTAATTGCGTTTTTATTTGTAACCTTTATCGCGGTTTCTTCTTCATTTTCCCAATCTTCCATTAAAGGTATTGTTGCCGATACAACCGAAAAGAAAAATCTTGCAAACAGTGTTGTGATGGTTCTTCGCCAAAAAGATTCGGTAATGGTTGGATATGCACGCTCCGATAAATCCGGCAATTTTATTTTACATGATCTTCCTGCCGGAAAATTGTTGTTACTGATAACTTATCCCAAATATGCTGATTATGGAGATGAATTTGAATTAAAAGATTCTTCTGCTGTTGATATGCACCAAATTTCAATGACTTTAAAAAGTCAGTTGTTGAAAGAATTTGTGGTAAATGGAAACGCGGC
Organism: Puia sp.; assembly: GCA_035483315.1. GTDB lineage: Bacteria > Bacteroidota > Bacteroidia > Chitinophagales > Chitinophagaceae > Puia. The sequence goes on from DATHPY010000610.1 coordinate 1,259, forward strand.
AATAAGATTAAAAGGCGACACTACGGAATTTAAAGCAGATAGTTTTAAAGTGCAGCCAAATGCAACGATAGAAGATCTGTTGAAAAAATTACCGGGAATACAAGTTGATAAAAATGGAAAAATTACCGCGCAGGGTGAAACGGTGCAAAAAGTTTTGGTTGATGGAGAAGAATTTTTTGGAGATGATCCAACATTGGTTACAAAAAACCTGCGTGCAGATATGGTTGATAAAGTTCAGGTTTTTGATAAGAAAAGCGACCAGGCTGCTTTTACAGGAATTGACGACGGGCAGAAGCAGAAAACAATAAATTTTAAATTAAAAGAAGATAAAAAGAATGGCTATTTCGGAAAATTAAGCGCCGGCGCCGCAACAGATGGATATCACGATAGCCAACTCATGTTTAATAAATTTCAGAAGAAAGAAAAAATTGCATTGTATGGAATTGTATCCAACACTGGAACTGCCGGATTAAACTGGCAGGATCAAAATGCTTATGGCGGAAGTAACGGGGTAGTTTCAGTAGATGCAAATGGAAACATAATCGGATCAGACGACATCAGCGGATGGGATGGAAATTATAGCGGTCAGGGATATCCGTTAGTACAAACCGTCGGCGCTCATTATAACAACAAATGGGATAATGATAATCAAAACATCAATGGTAATTACAAAATAATGCAATTGTTTGTAAACGGAAACAGTGCGACCAATTCAGAATACATATTGCCGGATTCTACAACATCTTATTATCAAAATCAAACGCAAAAATTTCGCAACCAGGTAATGCGCAACAAACTTTTCGGCACTTATGAATTTCAAATAGATTCTTCATCATCAATAAAGTTCACTGCCGACGGAACCCTCGTTCATAAAATAACCAACGACAGTTCAAGTACCCAATCTTTATTGGTTTATGATAGCGCAAGATTGAATAATGGAACAAATAAAACAACTACAACCGGCGATAACAATTCTTTTAACAGTGAATTGTTGTGGAAGAAAAAATTCAAAAAGAAAGGCAGAACAATTTCAATTGACGCGATTGAGAATTACACAAACAGCACTTCAAACGGTTATCTTTTTTCTGAAAATGATTTTTATACAAACGATACGCTTTCTCTTGCGCAGGTAACTGATCAGTATAAAACCAACACCGGCAAAACATTTTCACTTACTACCAATGCGACCTATACAGAACCGCTTAGCGCTGTTTCGTCTTTACTTTTTAATTACGGAGTTATTGTAAATAATAGTTCTGCAGATAAACTGTCGTACAATAAATCACAAACCGGGAAATATGATTCGCTTGATAATATTTATAGCAGCGATTATTCTTTCAATATGTTCACTCAAAAAGGAGGATTGGCTTATTCATTAACAAAAAAGAAATTAAGATTTGGTATAGGAAGTAATGTTGGTTACAGCGATTTCAAACAAAATGATCTGTTTGCAGACACTACTGGCAAAAGAAGTTTTGTAAACTGGTATCCTCATGCAAACTTCAGCTACGATCTTGCAACCCAAAACTCCATTTATATCAGTTATAATGGTTCTACAGTGCAACCAACGCTTCAACAAATTCAGCCAATTCAAAATAATACAGATCCGCTGAATATTATTGTTGGTAATGCAGGTTTAAAACCGGCTTTTCAAAATAATATCCGTATGCAATATTATTTTTTCAAAGCACTTACCAACAATAATCTTTTTACAAATTTCAATTATGGATTTACTCAAAATGCAATCAGCACAAATAGCTATGTTGACTCGCTTGGAAGAAAGATAACACAGTCAATCAATGTGAGCGGAAATTATA
>DATHPY010000611.1:0-5563 GCA_035483315.1 Puia sp.
TTCAAGTAAAATTTTCTCCAATAACAGATCAACATTTAATCCTTTCTTGGCAGATATTTCCTGCGATTGATATTTTCCACCCCAACTTTCCACCAACAAATTCATTGATGCAAGTTGTTCGTATATTTTTTGCGGATTAGCTCCGTCTTTATCAATTTTATTAATAGCAAAAATCATTGGCACATTTGCAGCCTGCGCGTGACTGATTGCTTCTTTTGTTTGAGGCATCACCGCATCATCAGCAGCAATAACAATTACAGCGATATCCGTAACCTGCGCACCACGGGCACGCATAGCCGTAAATGCTTCGTGACCGGGCGTATCAAGAAATGCAATTTTTTTATCGTTCGGTAATGTTACTTCGTATGCGCCGATATGCTGTGTGATTCCGCCAGCTTCACCGGCAACAACATTTGCGCTGCGGATATAATCGAGTAAAGAAGTTTTTCCGTGATCCACGTGTCCCATTATTGTAACAATTGCGGAACGCGGAACCAGGTCTTCAGGATTATCTTCTCCGTCATCTTCTTCCATTTCAGCAGCATCATCAATGCCGATGAATTCAACGGTATAACCAAATTCACCGGCAACTAATTCGATAACGTCAGCTTCCAATCTTTGGTTGATGGAAACCATCATTCCTAAACTCATACATTTGCTGATTACCTCCGCATAACTGACATTCATTAAATTTCCCAACTCGCTTACACTGATAAATTCAGTAACCTGCAACTTATTGTTCGTAGCTTCCTCAGATCCTGCCAGCTCAGACATTTCTTCGCGACGCGCGCGGCGGTATTTTGCTTTTGAACTTTTTCCACGACCGGAAGCGCCCGCAAGTTTAGCCTGCGTTTGGCGAATTTTTTCCTGTATCTCTTTTTGATCAATTTCTTTTGCTTCGTGTGGATGTCTTACATCAAGACGCCTGTTTCTATTATCACCTCCGCCGGGTTGATGAGGCGGTGGCGGTCCATCACGCCTTGGGAAACGATTATCGCCGCCGGGTCCACCACCTTGTGGAGGTCTTCGTTGAAAATTGCCGTTATTATTATTATCTCTTTGAAATTTTGGCGGTTCTTTTCTCTCAATAGGAATTCTTTTCCGCTTTCTTTTTTCGTCAGAAGGTTTTGGTCTTGTTTCGCTATCAACCGGTAAGTCAATTTTCCCTAAAATTTTAGGTCCTTCTATTTTATCTGCTTTTATATTTTCAATAATTGCATCCGGTTCTTTATTTTCTTCAACAACAGGAATATTTTCTTTTTCCTTTTCTGAAATTACAGGTTGCTTTTCCGGAGCTTCAATTTTTTCTACTTTTTCTTCAACCTTTTCTTCTGTTTTTTCCGCCGGTTTCTTTTTTGCTGTTTTTTTAGGTCGTGTTGAAGAATCAATTTCCTCAAGATTTATTTTGTCTATTACTTTCGGTCCTTCAATTTCCGGTGTTTCCATTTTCATTATCTGGGGCGCAGGCTCTTCTTTTGGCGGTTCAGCCACCACAACGGGTTTTGGAGGTTCAGGCGCTTTCGGAGGTTCTTCTTTTACAATTTTTTTCGGATCTTTTTTGAAAAGAATTGCTTCGTCTTCTTTTTTCTTTTTTACTTCTGCGCTTCCTTTTGGTAAATCAATCTGGTTGCTTTTGATCTTCGCTACTTTGTCGCCCTGGAATTCCTGCTGCAGAGACACGTACATTTCTTCCGTTAACCTTGATGTTGGTTTCAGATCATCTTTATTAAATCCTTTGCTCACCAAAAAATCAACGAGGGTATCTTTACCGATGTTGAATTCTTTGGCCGCAGCCATTAATCGCATTGTTGTTGTTTCTGCCATAATTGTTTTTAATTGCTCAATTTGAAAATTGCCCGATGACTCAATTGAGAAATTGAGATATTTTCAAATCGTCTAATTTCTTTTTTATTCTTTATCAAATTCTGCCTTTAATACTTTTCTTAATTCATCAATAGTTTCTTTTTCCAGGTCAGTTCTTCTTTCTAATTCTTCAGTTGTAAGATTAAGAACGCTGCGTGCCGTATCACAACCGATCTTTTTCAATTCATCAATTATCCATGGTTCAATTTCATCGCTGAATTCTTCAAGGTCAATATCAAACTCTTCCACTTCTTCTTCATTATCGCGGAACACATCTATAGTGTGACCTGTTAATTCCTGTGCGAGTTTAATATTCACACCCTTTCTTCCGATGGCAAGCGAAACCTGGTCGGGTTTTAAATAGACATTCGCATGTAGCTTTTCGCTGTCTATCTCCATGCTGGTAATTTTTGCAGGAGTAAGCGAGCGCTGAATTAAGAGCTGAATATTATTCGTCCAGTTAATTACATCAATGTTCTCATTTTTTAACTCACGAACTATGCCATGAATACGACTTCCCTTCATACCAACACAAGCGCCGACGGGATCAATTCTATCGTCATAAGATTCAACGGCAACCTTAGCTCTTTCACCTGGTTCGCGAACAATTTTCTTAATAACTATCAAACCGTCAAAAATTTCCGGCACTTCTATTTCAAGCAATTTAGCAAGAAATGAAGGGCTGGTGCGTGATAAAATTATTACCGGCGAATTATTTTTTAAGTCTACTTTTTTTACAACCGAGCGGATGGATTCTCCTTTTTTGAAATAATCCTGCGGAATCTGTTCTGATTTTGGTAATATCAATTCACTGCCTTCTTCATCGAGCAATAAAATTTCTTTTTTCCAAACCTGGTAAACTTCTGCATTGATAATTTCACCAATACGGTCGTTATATTTTTTTACGAGAACATTTTTTTTCAGATCGCCGATGCGGCTTGCCAGCGTTTGTTTTGCTGCGAGTATTGCACGACGACCAAAATCTAAAATTTCAACTTCTTCGTACAGTTCTTCACCAACTTCATAATCAGGCTCAATTTTTACTGCATCGCTGTAAGCCACTTCTGCCAGCGGATCAATAACCTGACCATCATCTACGATCATTCGATGACGAACAATTTCCAGATCGCCTTTTTCTGCATTTACGATCACGTCGAAATTTTCGTCGCTTCCATATTTTTTTCGCAGCAACGTTTTAAAAACGTCTTCCACTACTTTCATCATCGTAGGTCTGTCAATATTTTCAGCTTCTTTAAAATCCTGAAAAGCTTCTATCAGGTTAATACTGGGCATAACTGTAATTTTTGAATCTTTTTAAAAAACTGTTTGAATTTTGGTTGATTTTATATCGTTGAATAAAAAACTGTGATCAATAATTTCTTTACGTTTATTCTTTCCTTTTACTTCTTCAATAACAATTCCATCTTCTGAAACCGCTGTGAGTTTGCCTTCTTTTTTATTTCCATCATTCAATAGCACTTCAATATTTCTTCCGATATTTTTTTTATACTGGCGAAATGATTTTAGCGGTTCATCCACACCGGGCGACGATACCTCGAGTGAAAAATCTCCCAACGGAAATAAATTGCTTTCCTCAATTTTTTTATAAAGAGCTCTATTGAACTGAACGCATTTTTCAATAGTAATTCCGTGATCGCCGTCTAAAAAAACTTTGATGTTATTAGTAGGTTTTATTTTTACGCTCACCAAAAAATAATCCGGTTCGTTGGCAATGATGCTTTGCAGCATCGCTTCAATTGCCTGATTTTGAGTTTCACTGACCATAACAAAAATGAAGAAGGGAACGATTTCGTCCCCTTCTGTTGTTTCATATATCGACGCGAAGATAAGGTAAATAATATATTGCAACAAAATCCTTAAAATATGTTTCGGTAAAGTTTTTACAATTAGAATGATCTTACTTCCTTATAAAACTCCGGGAAATACAAAGTCCCGGCTGCTTCGTTCGAAATGACGATGGATTTCGTAATTTTAAGCAAATACAAATCATGAGTGAACCCGAAAATCTTGGTTCTTTCTTCAAGGAAAATAAATCGGTGCTGAAGGAATATATAGAAACACGGTTAGAAATATTTAAACTGCAGGCAATAAAAATATCTTCTAAATCTGCCGGTTACCTGGTTTGGATTATCGTTTCTTTATTTCTTCTTTTTTTAATTGCCATTTTTTCCGGAATGACACTTGGTTACTGGCTTTCTTCATTGACGGGCAGTTACATAGAAGGTTTTGGTTTTACAGCTTTATTTATGCTTTTACTGTTCGTATTTTTTGCAATTTTCAGAAAAAAATTGTTTGTGAAACCTCTTGTTAAAACGATCATTCAAAGTTCCATGGAAGAAATGGATGAAGACGAAAATGCAGATTAAATTAATTGTTTATGGCGAAGAAAATACACGATTTAGAATCTCTGGACAAGGAAATTGGCCGTTTGCGCGGACAGGCAAAATTGCTTGAAAATAAAATGGATAATAGTTTTTCTTACCTGCAGGAACACTCATCTTCCCTGATGATAAATACTTTATTATCCGGATTAATTAATAAAAATAGCGTGAGCGGCGGCATCGTTAATCTTTTTGTACAAAGTGAAAGATTACAAAAAGCGTTGGGCAATCTCGCAGAAATTTTAGTTGACAGAATTGCAAACGTGCTTGATTTTTTGGTTAATAAAATCACTCCTGAAAAAGACTAATGCTTTGTTATTTTACCTGAACATTTTTTGAGAAGATTTGTTTAATTGTAAATTCGTTGATATGGCAGACATATTTTTAATAGCAATAGGCTTTTACATTTTGTATAAACTGGTTTTTGATCTTATCGTTCCGGTTTATAAAACGACCACACATGTAAAAGAACAATTTAGAAATATGCATGATAACATGCATCAGCAGACAAATAACTTTCGGAAGCAACAGCAGCCCGAACCAAAAAAAGAAAAAGCTAATACTTCAGTTGGAGAATATATTGATTTTGAAGAAGTGAAGAAATAGAGGACGAATTTCGTTTGCTCATGACCATTAACCGCCTTTTATAATAAATGAAAAATTAAACTCGAACAACTACCATCGGTCAACTCAAAAACTCCATTCGATATCAAGAATAGTTTTTCCCGGCTCTAAAAAATAACCTTTCAATCCTACTTCGTTCGCTCCTTTTATGTTGACTGATGCATCGTCAATAAATAAAGTTTCTTCTGGTTGCAAATCATTTTCTTTAATGATGTATCTGTAAGAATCCAAGTCAGGTTTTCTCATTCCAAGTATTTGCGAGTAATATGCTTTTTCAAAAAGTTCATCAAGCGTCTCATTATTAAAAGTATCCTGATAAATTTTTTTAAAAGTTTTTGTATGCAGCGAATTGGTATTGCTGAAAAGAAAAATGCGGTATTTGTTTTTCAGTTTTTTTAAAAGTTCAATCCTTTTTGGAGGGAAATCGAGCAGTAATGCATCCCACGCTTTAATAATGACTGAATCCGGTGCGTCGAGATTTCCAAGCTTTCTCAGATCATTAATAAATTTTTCGTCGCTTATTTTTCCAATTTCATAATCTTTAAAAAAAGAAGCTGCAAAACCGTGACCGAAATATTGGGAGAAATCTTTTATACCAAGATCAACAAATGCTTCCGCAGTAAGGTTAATATCAATGTTTAGAATTACTCCGCCTAAATCGAAAATAATATTCT
>DATHPY010000612.1:0-2009 GCA_035483315.1 Puia sp.
GTTACTGTTATGGTTTTACAGCACAACTTTCAAACGAAAATTACTGATTGGAAATATCATCGTGTCATTACTCACCGCCTGGGTTATTATGGTTTTGTATTTCTGTGAATTCAGGAATGATATTTTTCTACATCCAGTTTATCACCAGGTTCTATCGCGTATTTTTAAATTTGCTGTTTTATATTCGGGTTTTGCATTCATCATTTCATTGGTTCGCGAAGTTGTAAAAGATATAGAAGATATGGAAGGCGATGCAGCGTACAACTGCCGCACCATGCCGATAGTATGGGGAATAAATGTTTCTAAAATATTTGCAGCCACGTGGTTAATTGTGCTCATTGCGTCGCTAATAATTATTCAATTTTATGTGTTGCAATATCGCTGGTGGTGGGCGGTTTTATATTGTGCGTTGTTAATTGTTCTGCCATTATTATTTGTGTTGAGGAATTTATACCGCGCAACATCCGTCAAAGATTATCACAAGCTGAGTAATTTTATTAAAATAATAATGATCACCGGAGTTTTATCAATGTTATTTTTTAAAATTGTCTGAACTTTGATTTATTGATTTTTATGATTGCACTGATTTTATTTGTTGAAGATTATTCTAAAGATGATATGGAAGATAAAATGCAGAAAATAAATTCTAAAATACCGCTCCTTCTCTGCAAGGAGAAGGAGTTGGAGGATGAGACGTTATGAAAATCGTTTTAGCATCTCAATCGCCTCGTCGCAAACAGTTATTAGAGTGGGCTGAAATTGATTTTGAAGTTATCGTAAAACCAACCGCAGAAGATTATCCAAATGATCTTGCCATTGAAGAAATTCCTATTCATATCGCACGACAAAAAGCAATCGCTGTAAAAAAAGAATTGACTGATGATTGTATTATTATCGCTGCGGATACTTTAGTGATATTAAATGATAAAATCATCGGCAAACCGACAGACAGAAACGACGCGATAAAAATATTATCAGAATTGTCAGGGCAAAAACATCTTGTTATAACCGGCGTTGTAATTATTAATAATGAAAAAAAAAAATCATTTGCAGATATTACTGAAGTCTGGTTTCATGAACTGACAACTGCACAAATTGAATTTTACGTTGACAAATACAAACCTTATGACAAAGCTGGCGCTTATGCCATTCAGGAATGGATCGGTGTGATCGGCGTAAAAAAAATCAATGGCGATTTTTATAACGTTATGGGATTGCCGATTAGCAAGGTTGTTCGGGAATTAAGTAATTTTAGTGAATGGTCAATGGTCAATGGTGAATAGGATCTCGGAGAAGATTAGCTATTCACTCTTATCATTCACAATTCACCATTCACCACCAAGCCTTATCTATGACAGAAAAACTACTTCAATTTATCTGGCAGTTTCAATATTTCAATTTGAATGAACTGAAATTTCAAAGCGGAGAAAATCTTCGTATAATTTTCCCGGGCAATTTAACTCCAACCAGGGTCCGGATTTTTCAGAGGGCAAAATTTATATTGATAATACTTTGTGGGCTGGCAATATTGAATTGCACATCAATTCTTCCGATTGGAATAAACATGCGCACAGCACTGATAAAAACTACGACAATGTTATTCTCCACGTTGTTTGGGAAGATGATAAATCGAACGCAGCAAAAAATATCCCGTTGCTTGTACTAATAATCGCGTTTCAAAATTATTGTTGAATAAATATGAAGAATTGATGAATAATAAATTCTTTATACCATGCGAAAAAAATATTAACACAGTTTCGGACATCGTTTGGGTTTCATGGAAAGCAAGATTGTTGGTTGAACGATTACAGAAAAAAACTAAAATCATCGAAAATTATCTTTCTCAAAATACATTTCATTGGGAAGAAACATTGTGGTGGCTGATTGCGAAAAATTTTGGAATAAAAATAAACGCGGAAGCTTTTGAAGCGATCGCAAAAAGCGTTTCAACTAATCTTCTTGCCAAACATAAAAATAATATTCATCAGTTGGAAGCAATATTATTAGGT
>DATHPY010000613.1:0-3627 GCA_035483315.1 Puia sp.
GTTCCATCTTCCAGCAATCCACTTTGTACATTATATAATTGCGATTTTAAAACAGTGCGATCTGAAGTTAGCGGACACATGGTAAAACTTTCTCCGGAAAAAATCACTAATCCAATCCTGTCTGTGGGGCGATTATCTATAAAATCCGATGCTACATTTTTTGCAGCTTCCATGCGGCTCGGCGTGAAATCCTCTGCCAGCATGCTTCCGCTGATATCGAGACATAACATGATATCAATTCCTTCGCCCGTTACAACCTGTTCATCATTTCTTACCTGTGGTCTTGCCAAAGCAAAGATTATACTAACGATCACCAACATGCGAAGTACAAAAAGTACATGACGAAAAATATTTTTCCAGGATTTTGTTCTGTCAAAATTATTTAATGTAGATACAATAACTGAACCCTGATTTTTTTCTGTATTTCGCAAATACCAAAAAATTAAAAAAGGTATAATTGCGAGCAAACCGAAAAAAAACGGGTATGCAAATGTTATATGTTCAAACCAATTATACAGCACTTCTTTCTATTTCATTTATGATATCTATTGAAGACCTGATTGTATTAAAACTATTATCGTTGTCTTTTTGTTCGGGAATATATTTCGCAAATTTCACAAAATCACTCATCCTTAACGATTTGGCCAGTTGTGAAAATTTTTCCCGTGGCAGATTTACAATTCTTAATTGCATAATCAATTCATCATTTGTTTTTGATAAGCTCGCTATTTGCAATTTAAGTAAAACGTATTTCCTGAAAATATCATTGAGTTGAGTGTAATATAATTTTACCTGTCCGCTTGCAGGAAGGTCTTGCTTTTTCAAAGCTGTCAGTGCCTCCATCGCTTCATCATAAGGAGAAAGTTTTGGAATTTCCACTTCTTGTTTTACCTCTATTATTTTTCTCTTTTTTAGAATAAAATAAACAAAAAAAAGAATTGATATTGTCGTAACTCCGATAACAACCCAGATAGCATATTTAACCGAAGAACTTTCTACTTCAATGATATCTTTAATGTCGTGATAATCCTGCCCGGGATTTATTTTTGAAAAACTAACCTGCACCCGTATGGAATCTGTAAGATATTTTTGATTGTTTATAAGCAATACTTGCGAAGGAATTACAAATGTTCCCGAATCAAAACTGGTGAGCGTTACATCCTGCCGGAAACTTTTTCCATCTTCATTCACCACTGAGTCAATTTTTCCTTTTTCAATATATTCAAAGTGCGGAATGCTGTCTAAAACAAACCAGCTCATTTGTCTGCCCAATGGCAATTTAACTTCCAGCGTAAGTTGAACCGGTTCGCCGATAAGAATTTGATTTCGGTTAGCCGTTGCCGTTACTGAAATCTGGTTTTGTGAAAAAACAAACAGCGAAGTGAGTAATAAGAAAAATATCCACGATATATATTTTAGATTTCTTTTCATGGATTATCCCCGCCTGTTTCTTCCTACAAAAAACTTTTGTAACACTTTTACATAATCTTCATCTGTACGTATATGAAGCAGATCACTGCCCGCTTTCAAAAAAATTGATTTGCAATTTTCTGTTGCCAGGAAAAAGCGCTGCTGATAATTTGTTCTTACCAAATAATCATTTGTGTCAATCCATTTAATTTTTCCCGTCTCCGCATCCTGAACTTCCATCAAACCTGCTTGCGGTAATTGCATATCCATCTTATCATAAACTTTAATTCCTATTACATCATGTTTTTTTGACGCAACTTTTAAAGCGTCATCAAATTTCTCATCAAGAAAATCACTTAAAATAAATGCAATGCTTTTTTGGCGGGTAGAATTATTAAAGAACCTTATAGCTTCGCTGATATTTGTACCACGTTGTTTTGGTTCTGTTGTTAATAATTCACGAACAATGTATAATACATGATCTCTTCCTTTTTTTGGCGGAATATATCTTTCAATTCTATCACTGAATAAAATTATTCCAACCTTGTCATTATTATTGATTGCTGAAAATGCAAGCACAGCGCATACTTCAGTGATCAGCTCTTTTTTACTTGCATAAACTGTTCCGAACAAAGAACTCGCGCTGATATCTACCATAAGCATAACCGTTAGCTCTCTTTCTTCTTCAAATAGTTTACTGAACGGATGACCAAAACGCGCAGAAACATTCCAATCAATAAACCGTACATCATCGCCGGGAGCGTATTCGCGCACTTCACGAAAACTCATTCCCCGTCCCTTAAAAGCGCTGTGATACTTACCTGTAAAAATATGACGGGTAAGCCTTTTGCTTTTTATTTCGAGTTCCCGAACTTTTCTTAATATTTCTGCTGTTGTTAACATGAGATGACCGATGTTCGTTGATTGATGGCCGATTACCTGAGTTTCGATTTTTCTAAATAATTTATAAGTCCATTAAGCACTTGCAAATTTTTCTCTATCAGTAAAACAATTTCCTTAAAACTTTCTTCTTTAATGATCTTTATCATAACAGCAATATTCAGTAACGTTTCTAATTCATATAATGAACCTCTTGAAACATGTAAAAATTGAATTGTATCTTTTTTATATTGTCGTCACATGCCTTCAGCAATATTGCATGATACTGATACGGCGGCTCTTTTAGTTTGGGATGTTAATGCATACAATTCATCTTTTGGATAACTCTTTATCAATACATAGATCTCTTTCACTAATTGCATAGAAATTTTCCATGTATCAAGATTTTGATATTTGCTCATAGATAAGGTTTATTAAGACCCGGCCGGTCAACGAACAACGATCATCGTTTACTATGGCACTGGTATCGCTTTCAGCACATCATCAATTACATGTTCAACATTTATATTTTCGGCTTCGGCCTCGTAGGTTAATCCAATGCGGTGACGAAGCACATCTTTTGAAACTGTTCTCACATCTTCGGGAACAACATAACCACGTTTATTTAAAAATGCATTTGCTTTTGCAGCCAGCGCCAAATTAATGCTTGCACGCGGCGAACCACCATAAGCGATCAGCGGTTTTAGTTTTTCCAGCCTGTATTTATCAGGATATCTTGTTGCAAAAACGATATCAAGAATATAGAACTCAACTTTTTCATCCATATAAATTTGGCGTGTCAATTCTCTCGCCTGCAAAATTTCCTGTATAGAAACCACATGTTCAGTTTGAGGTTGAGCCATTGCCTGAACATTTTGCCTGATAATTAATTGTTCTTCTTGCCTACCTGGATAATCAACAATAACTTTCATGATAAAACGATCCTGCTGTGCTTCCGGCAAGGGGTAAGTTCCTTCCTGCTCCAGTGGATTTTGAGTTGCGAGAACAAGAAATGGTTCTTCCAGTTTATAACTCGTGTCGCCGATGGTTACTTGCCTTTCCTGCATCGCTTCCAATAATGCGCTTTGGACTTTCGCAGGAGCGCGGTTGATCTCATCAGCCAAAATAAAATTGGCGAATATCGGACCTTTACGCACCACGAATTCGCTCCGCTGCTGATTATAGATCATTGTTCCAACCACATCGGCCGGCAACAGATCCGGCGTGAATTGGATACGACTGAATTTTGCATTAATTGCCTGCGCGAGAGATTTAATGGCTAATGTTTTTGCAAGACCCGGAACGCCTTCGAGCAAAACATGACCGTTACTGAGTAAA
>DATHPY010000614.1:0-2319 GCA_035483315.1 Puia sp.
TATCCGGCACTTAAACAAAGTTTGCGTCTTAGCCTTGAGGGTAGTTATAACACAAATGAATTTATCGGAACAAATTTATTTGGAACTGATCTTAGTCTTACACTTCAAAATAAAAATGCTTTTAAACGATCAATACAAACCACAACAGCAATAAGCGGTGGGGTTGAGTTTGGTGAAGATTTTATTCAAACCACGCAGGCAAGTTTTTCGCATACCATTTATTTTCCGCGATTAAATGCGCCGCAGCCCTTTGCAGTCACTAACAAATTATGGCAACTTTCCAACACGCATACAGTTGTTAATTTCAGCGCTTCCTATTCGCGTAGATTGGGTTTGTTTACTTTTCGCTCCATTGATGGTTCTTACGGTTATGAATGGACGATAACTGATAAACAAAAAAATTTAACGCATTCTTTTTTATGGCGACCGATAAATATCGAGTATGCAATTTTATCTAACATCACCGATAGTTTCCGGATAAATTATCTTGAAAAATTTCCTTCCTTATATGAGGCGTTTAAAACAGGATTGGTTGTTGGCTTAGGTTTTGGTCAGGTTATTTACACGCGCATTCAGCAAAGTGGAATTCATACAAATTATTTAAGAATAGGCGCCGAAGAAAGCGGAACGCTGACCGGTTTGGTTGGCGCATTTGATAAAGGCGAGCTTTTAAGATTTATAAAAGGTGATATTGATTACAGGCATCATTTTGATTATAGGAAAACTCAATTAGCCATGCATATTTATGCGGGCGCCGGGCGTGAGTATGGTGAAGGAAAGGGCGTGAATCAAATACTGCCATTTTATAAAGCATTTTGGGCCGGGGGACCAAACAGTATGCGCGGATGGAGTGTGCGTCAATTAGGATATGGATCGAACGATACAACAAAATATAATGGCATTGACCGTTTTGGAGATGTTCAGGTTGAAGCAAATATCGAATACAGGTTTCCGTTAGGAACATTATTTAATAGTGTAAAATTAAAAAGCGCTATCTATACAGATGTTGGAAATATATGGGACTGGACTGATTCAATCGGGAAAGGAAGTAATTTTAAATTAAACAGGTTTTATAAAGAATTAGGGGTTGATGTGGGTACCGGACTGAGATTTGATTTTGATACTTTTTTAATAAGATTGGATTGGGCTTATAAAGTGAGAGATCCGCAGGCGTTATACCCCAACCGCTGGTTTTATAATTTTGACTGGAAGGATGGACAATTTCAATTAGGAATTGGGTTACCGTTTTAATATGGTTGATGGTTCATAGTTAATAGTAAAAACCGAATTACCATAAACTATTAACCATGAACTATCAACTTCTCAGCTTCTTCCATCGTTATTGAATTCGTTATAGAAGATTCTCCGATTCTTGTCCGGCACAAACTGCTCAAATAAGCGCCGCATCCAAGTTCTGCGCCAAAATCATTTGCCAAACTTCGTATGTACGTTCCCGTTGTACAAACAACTCTAAATTTTATTTCAGGTAATTCAACATTTGTTATTTCAAATTCTTTAATGGTGATTTTCCGTGGTTCTAATTTAATATCAATCCCTTTTCTCGCTAATTCATAAACCCGCCTGCCATCTTTTTTTATGGCGGAATGAATTGGCGGTACTTGCGATATTTCTCCAACAAATTTTTTTGCGGTTTTAAAAATTACTTCAGAATTTATTAATGAGATATCTTTAAAATTTTCTGGCTCGCTTTCCAGATCATAAGTTGGCGTTGTTGCTCCAATAGTAAATGAGCCCGTATACTCTTTTTCTTGCGCCATAAATTCATTAATGCGTTTGGTGAATTTTCCGGTGCATACAATTAACAATCCTGTGGCAAGCGGATCGAGCGTTCCTGCATGTCCGACTTTTTTTATTTTTATAAGATTACGAATCTTTCTCACCACATCAAATGATGTCCATTGCAATGGCTTATTGATCAATAAAACCTGTCCTTCTGCAAATTTGTTTATTGTTGATGATTCATTGTTCATAGTGCAGATGCAAACTAATAAAAAGTTTGGAGTTTGTAGTTTTTCCGCCGTGTCAGGTTGTTTTCACCTTACACCAATTTAAGTGTCAAGTGAAAGCCACCTGACATGGCGACAACTTATTTTTTAATTTTTATTAGCAAGAATTAATAAAAAATTTTGCGCAGAAAGAACTACAAACCCTAAACCACAAACTAAATCACCTGTCTTGCTTTTAACTCCAGATATTTATTAACTGTGTTGATGGTGACATTTTGCGGAGCGGTTAAAATTGCAGCGATGCCGTGCTTCTGAAGCTCTTTTACAATGAGTCTTTTTTCATACTCAAATT
>DATHPY010000615.1:0-2839 GCA_035483315.1 Puia sp.
AAATATTGTTTTGAAAATGGCAGATCTTCATAATAAAATTTCCTGATAAAATTCAACTGTTCTTCCGGAGTTATTTGCAAAGATTCTCCGAGCCAGAAATCGTTTGCATGACCTTCAGTATTTTTATTGCCGTAATTAATTTTGTCAAGCCAGTATCTTATTCTTTCCGTACTTATTTGTTTGATCATTTGCCGGAAAAATGATTCATAGTTTTCTGCAAATGCAGTTTTCAAGGTGAGGTTTTTATTATAACCGGAATCTAAGTTTGCTTTGCCGGGCTTTATTGTTGAATTTTCGTCTTTTATAATTCCTTCCTGCAAACCAATCAGCGT
Source organism: Puia sp. (assembly GCA_035483315.1). Taxonomy (GTDB): domain Bacteria; phylum Bacteroidota; class Bacteroidia; order Chitinophagales; family Chitinophagaceae; genus Puia. The sequence goes on from DATHPY010000615.1 coordinate 333, forward strand.
AAATAAAACATTGAAAGTAGATGCCGGAGTGGACGGCTGTTTAAAAAGAGCTTTATTATAAAAACTGTACTCTTTTTTTCCCGAATCGAATAATACAAACGTTCCATCAACATCATATTCGTCGTAAAACTTTTTAAGATCGTTGCGGATTATTTCATTCGGCAATGAATCGCGCGGGATGATATTTAATTTTCTTTCTGCAAAAGCAACATCACCTTTTTCAAAAGAAATTGTCGCCAGATGATCTTCAAAAAAGGAGATCATCTGTAACGAACCTAAAATTATCAATGAAGTTCTCATTCAGTAAAACATAAATGCAACCTAAATCATGGTATCGAATGCAACCCAACTCGGTTTCCTTCACTGTCAATAAATATTGCCATATAGCCGTATTCAGGAGATATCTGCGTTTTGGGAACAGCAATCTTTCCGCCGGCTGCTTCAATTCTGTCTAACACTATTTGTACATCAGGATTTGCATTCAAATAAATTAACGGACCATCTGTTTCAGAAGCCTTGTAAAAATCTTTATTAAAAACGATGGAGTCACCGACGTTCTCCATATTTTCAATCGGGAACAAACGCATTTTTATATGCGGATTATCCAGCGGAATCATCTGCATATCAAAAATTGTTTCATAAAATTTTTGAGCGTGGTCAATATCAGCGGTCGGAATTTCAAACCAACTTATTGCATGTTTAAAGATCATAGCAGGAAATTTTAATTAAAATATTTAACTGAAATTAATTTTTTCAAAACATTTTAAAAAACCAAAATGACGAGCGGTTATGATCCAATCTCTCACAGATGACACGGATTTGCGCAGATGAGTTTATTTACATTTATCTGTGAACATCTGCGAAATCTGTGAGAAAAATAGTCCAATACATTTCTTTGCGTGCTTGCCCCTTGGGTTGAAAAATGGGCAACATATAAATACAGTTGGTATTACATTGAACTTTTCACAATAAAAAACCCCCGAAAAATCGGGGGTTTAACATGTTGAAAGAATATTTTAATAAGGAAAAATGTAAGTAAAAGTTTTACCTGCAGGTCCAACATAAACCAATTCCGCATAGTAAAATCCGCTTCCAGGGCAGGTTGTAGCTGCGCCGGTAGAATCCAACCCATAAGTAATTGTAGCGGTTGCGCCTTTGCTGTTTATGATTTCATTTGAACCAGATGTAAGTCTGAAGTCGCAGGATTGCTCAATGACCTTTGTAGCGGTTATCAACGATTCAAAGCTAACTCCAAACCTGTTCTCACCCCATTCTGCGACATCTGTATTTGTACCGTCTGAATGTGTTCCTGTAGTTGAAATTTGCACGCCATCATTGTAAGCAAATACGCGCTGTTTTGAAACATTCCAATTGGCGGTTTTTCCATTGTTGTACGTGATGGTTAATGTAGCCGCGATAGTGTGAGTAACCGAAGTTAAATTAGCCAGGTCTTTAAGAAGTCCGCCAGTTACGTTGGTAATGGTTTTTGTTCCGTTAAACGTAATGCTCTTATTATCGCGCACTCTTGTAATTTTAAGATTATCTACAGTAATAGTTACTGTTGCGCCTACATCACCCCAATGGATACCCGTAGGAACCGTAATTGATATTGACCCGCTGCGTGTGCGGTTGCCCCAGCAATTACTTCCATTGTAGGTAATGGTAACTGTGCGTGTTGTTGAAGTTGTATCAAAAGTGATAGTTGCATCACAAATGATATTAAGGCTGTCAACACCGTTAACTCCCATTGTAGCAATTCTGTTATTTACCGAAGTGCTGTTCACCGAACTTCCGGCAATAGAAGCGTTGCTGCTTAATGCGGCATCAGCATCATTATTCATGGCATCATCTTCATTGCTTGCCATGGTTTGATCGTCTGATTGAGCTTGTAAATCGCTTTCGGTAGTTGCGGTGGAAGAACCTCCTGAGTTGTTGCTTTTGCTGCAGGCAAAGAATAAGCCGAGACATGCAACAAGAATAGTAATACGGAAAAAATTCATCGTTTTCATAATTGATTTTTTAGTTTTATTTGAGAACGGATTTAAAAAAGAAGGTTTAACAAGATTTTTTATTTTTTTTGTTAATGAACCTAAATGATTAGTTATCTGTAATTAAGAGAATCAGAAAATTTAAAAAGAAATTACTTATGTCAACAAAAAAAATTGCCTTAATAACGGGCGGAAGCAGGGGTTTGGGAAAGAATATGGCTTTGAGATTAGCGGATTATGGAAATGATGTAATTATCACATACCAATCACAAAAAGAAGCCGCGAATGAAGTTGTTGCAGAAATTGAATCAAAAGGTCAAAGAGCCGCTGCACTTGCGTTTGATTCATCAGATATAAGATCGCTGGATAATTTTACCAAAGAAGTTATTCAAACATTACAACAAAAGTGGAATGTTTCTACATTTGATTTTCTTATTAATAATGCAGGCATCGGCGCTACTATTCCATTTGATAAAGTGACGGAAGAAGATTTTGACAAGTTCTTAAATATTCATTTTA
>DATHPY010000616.1:0-8990 GCA_035483315.1 Puia sp.
AGTTTACTTTCCAATGCAGAACTTACTGAAAATATAATCCAACTGATCTTCCGTAGTTATTTCGCCGGTTATTTCCCCGAGATAATGGAGGCATTGCCTGATATCGGAAGCGATAAGATCGCCGGGCAATTTTTCATCAAGCCCTTTTTTTATTTCCTGCAATGAATGTGAAACTTTTTGAAGCGCATCATAATGCCTTGCGTTGGTTATAACGGTGTTGCCTATACGTATTTTATCTCTTAAAACGGCTTCAACCAAATGCTTTTTTAAGTCGTCTATATTTTTATTTTCTTTGGCTGAAATAAAAATGATGTTATCAATGTCTGAAAATTTTTGTTTTAACACATCATCACTCAACAGATCTTTTTTGTTTACTACAAGTAAGAAAGTTTTATTTTGATCTTCCAGTTCTTTCTTTTTAGCAAGAATAAAATCTTTGTCATCCATTGTGTCAAAAAGATAAATGACAATATCTGCCAGTTGAATTTTTGCAAGGCTTCTTTCTATCCCGATGTTTTCAATTATGTCAGTTGAATGATCTCTTATCCCTGCAGTATCAATTAACCGAAAAAGAATTCCGTCAATATTAATTACTTCTTCAATTGTGTCTCTAGTCGTGCCGGCTATTTCACTTACTATTGCCCTGTCTTCGTTCAATAATATATTTAATAAGGTTGATTTTCCCGAGTTTGGTTTTCCAATGATGGAAACCTGTACCCCGTTTTTAATTACGTTGCCAAGAGTGAACGAGTTGATAAGTTGATTGGTTGACTGAGTTGCTTCAGTTATCAATTCGTAAAATTTTTTTCTATCGGCAAACTCTATATCTTCCTGCGAAAAATCAAGTTCGAGTTCGATCAAGGCGGAGAATTGAAGAGTTTTTTCCCGCAATATTTTCAATTCATTTGAAAATCCGCCACGCATGTTTTGCAATGCGGTTTTTAAAGATGCTTCGGTGTTGCTTGCAATCAGATCTGCAACGGATTCGGCTTGTGTTAAATCTAATTTGCCATTTAAAAAAGCTCTTTGCGTAAACTCCCCAGGCTTTGCCAGGCGCGCTCCTTTATTTAATATCGCCTGTATTATTTGTTGTTGTACAAAAGAAGAACCGTGACAGGAAATTTCTATAACGTTTTCGCCGGTATAAGATTTTGGATTGTGAAACAGGGAGATTACCACTTCGTCTAAAATTTTTTCTTCATCTTTTAAATAGCCAACGTGCAAAGTATGCGAAGCTTGTTCTGATATTTTTTTTGATGGAAATAATTGATCAATTATCTCAAAACTTTTTTTGCCACTTATGCGAATCACTCCAATAGCGCCAACACCCGGCGGCGTTGCTAATGCTACAATAGTATCATCCCAACCAATCAACTTGCTTGCCATTAAATTATTTTTTTGATCCTCGTAAAATATTATTTCTACTAAAAAAATTTATGCAAAGATGCAAAGTATAATTTGTGTAATCCGCACTAATTTGTGTAATGTAATTTGTTTTAATTCGTGTTTGCATTAGTGCTACAAAAAAAATCCCCTCATTGCTGAAGGGATTGAAGAATAAATTCTTTATAAGATTATTGATCCTGTAATTTAAATACGATCGGTTGTCTTTTGTACGATTTTACATGACGTCCGTTTTGTACTGCGGCAGTCCACATACCACTGCTCTTTTTAATTACGCGGATAGCTTCTTCTCTCAAGCCTCCGTCTGTAGGGCCACTTTCTGCTTGTATATCACTCACATTGCCATCCTTGTCAACTACAAATTTAACTATTACTGTTCCCTGTATCTCATTATCTCTTGCTGCATCGGGGTAATTAAAGTTTTTGTACAAAAAACGTTGCCATGCTGCCTGACCTCCTACAAAATCAGACTCAATTTCAACCTTTGTAAAGATTGTATTTTCATCGTCATTCTTAGGAGTTTCCACAACACCTTTACCCTGATCAACAGGAGGTGCGGTGATGCCTTCATCTTTCTGACCTTCCTGGTTGATGTTACTGATCTTTGTATCTTCTAATTTTTCCTGTTCAGGTGGCTTGTCTTCTTTTTTTACTTCCTCATCTTTTACAATTTTAGGAGGAGTGAATTTTGTCAACTCCACTTTTGGTGGTTCTTTTGGCGGAGGTGGCGGTGGAGGCGGCTCTTCTTTCTTTTGCTCTTTCACCGTTTCCAGTTCAACATCTTCCACATGCATATTTTGTTTTTTTGGACCATTGCCTATTGCGCCGGCAAGAAAAAATCCGCCAAGGAGCAACACGCATAATGAAACCGTGGAGATGATGGCAACCTTTAATCTTTTATTATAAGATTTACGTAATTCATACGCGCCGTAATCTTTATTCCTTCCATCAAAAATGATGTCCAGAATATCCGCGTTTAAAATTTTATTTATATCCATAATTTAAATTTATTAATGAGCGCCGTTCGCCTGCTCCATTTTTTGAATCAGTGAATATTCAATAGGTGCGATATCCACTTGTGCAAAACGTTTAACATCATCAATTTTCATTTCATCAACTATGTTCACTACATTTCCGTAAGTAGCATCTTGTGTTGGTTTTAATATCACCACAAAATCATTCGGATCAGTTCTTCTTTTTTTATCAATAACGATATCACGGATAGCCTTAAAAGTAGTTGACTGAATCTTGAGGGGATCCATTCCTTCATAATAATAAACGTGATCATCTTTCCCCAGCATAATTGTAAGTACGGCCGATTCTTTTACCTTATTCTGATCATTCGGATCCTGAACATCTTTTGGTAAGTTGAGCGGCATTGCTGTGGGCTGGCTCATTGTAGTTGTAAAAATGAAAAAGGTGATAAGCAAAAAACCAAGATCTACCATCGGGGTTAAGTCAACGCGGGTAGAAAGCTTTTTACTTTTTTTTACACCAGGTCCTTTTTTATGACCACCGCCACCCGAGGTATCCATTTCTGCCATAACAAATTTTTTTTTTTGTTAATAATTTATTTTACTAAGAACCTGCTCCTTTGGTATTTGTAGTTTGATTTAATTTCCACAAATCCGATCCTGACGGAACTGAAACAGGACTCGTTACCAACTGAAACTTCAATAAGTCATTTTTCTTGAACGCATAAATTACTCCCTGGAAAGATGGATACTTTGACTGATTGTCTCCTCTCACTACAATATTCATTTTATCTCCCTGGAAAGCAGTAACAGCAGCGCGGACCCATGTGATTAATTCATTGTTCAATGTATCTGTAACCGGGATGCCAGCTACGTTTACATCTTTTAATCCATCCGGTGTTTCCATTCTGTCAAGAAAAGGTTTTAACTGTGCAAAAGGAACTCCTATATAAGATGTAGGCTGTCTTGAAAAAGCAGCTTTTTCCTGGTCAGTTAAACCGAGACTTTTTTGCGTGTTGATAGCATCAATAATTTCCGCCTTTTGTGCGGAAGCATCATCGGAAAGAGAGAGATAAACTTTGCCGGCTTTATCTATCGTTACCATCAGTACTTTTCTTTCCGGAACAATCCTGGTATAAACTGAATTAGGCGTATTTACTTTTAATGCTTCAGGCGGTTTGAATTTTGCAGCTAGAATAAAGAATGATAACAGCAGGAATGCCACATCGCACATCGCTGTCATATCTATATTAGTGCTTTTACGCGGTAATTTGGCTCTGCCCATTATTTAATGATTTGTATTATTATAGATTCATTTCTTAACAAATTCCATAAACTTTAAAAAAAAATTTTCTGAAATTTTATTTGTACAATGAAGCAAAACTTTGCGTTAATGTAAACCCGCTTTCGTCAATACCATAAGTAATTCCATCAATTCTTGTTGTGAATATATTATACATGATGATGGCAACTGCTGATGTTCCGATTCCTAATGCTGTGTTATACAAAGCTTCAGAAATACCTTGTGACAATCTTTGTGCAGCTTCACCACCACCTGCAGCGCCTAACGCAGCAAATGAACGTATCATTCCTAATACCGTTCCCAACAGTCCCATCAATGTGGCAACTGAAGCGATCGTAGAAAGAAACACAAGATTTTTTTCAAGCATCGGTAATTCAAGCGCAGTGGCTTCTTCAACTTCTTTCTGAATAGCCAATACTTTTTGGTCAGTGTCCAGTTCAGGAACAGTGATCATTTCTTTATACTTACGCAATCCGGCTTTCATTACATTGCCAACACTGCCTTTTTGTTTATCGCATTCAGCAATTGCGGCATCTACATTTTTATTGGCAAGATGATATTGCACTTTGCGGATGAATTCAGCAATATTACCCGCGCCGGTTGCTTTGCTGATCGTCATAAAACGTTCGATGACAAATGTGAGAACTGTCAATAAAGCGCCAATAAGAATTGGAACGATGATACCTCCAAGATACATACGGTACAAGTCGCCTTTGGCTCCATCATATTTAGGCCAAAACCATCCATCCTCAACAACTTTGTCAAAATTTGCGGGATTGCCTAAAAAGAAACGCCAAAAAATATATCCTATCAAAATACAGGTAACGGGCGCAATCCATGAAATTGAATTGCCCTTTTTGTTTGGTTGAACGGAAGTTGATGCTCTTGCGGCGGCAACCGTTGCAGTTGGTTTTGTTTCAGCCATGATCGTTTGTTTTTTTAGTGTTTAGAAATTTGAAGAATAATGTAATAGCAATAAAAGATTTTACAATTCTAAGGAAAAATTTTTTCAATGAACAAATTTGGATAAAAAATTTTTAAAGGATTCACAAGATAAGGAAATAATTAAATGTGGAAAGGAATTAATTGTTTGATAATATTCACCGGGTTTGATTGCCTTTTACCTGTGGAATTAATGTTGATGCCACTTGTAAAATAGGTTTCGTTGTTGCTGCTTAGTTATTTATCTTCATTATTATAAAACCATTTTCACATGTTCCAAAAAAAAACCAAACTACTACTGCTTTTCTTATTTACAACTGTATTTTTAACGGTTATAAAAGCACAGGACAAAAAAATACCCGTGCCTGCTGCAAGCAAGGAACAAAATCCTGGCGCAAATGTAACATCGCCCAAAACCGGTCCTAAACCTTATAAAGAAGTGATCACCGATAAAGCTAAAACCTTTAAGGGATTATTTACTGTTCATAAAGTGGAAGATAAATGGTACTTCGAAATCCCGGATTCACTCTTCGGAAGAGAAATTCTTGCTATAACACGTATCGCAAAAACCGCAACTGGCGCGGGTTTTGGCGGAGAAGAAGTTAACGAACAAGTGCTTAAGTTTGAAAAAGGACCTGATAATAAAATATTTCTGCGCGTTGCATTTTATGTAAATGTTGCTTCCGACACTTTGCCTATTTACCAGGCTGTAAAAAGTTCAAATGTTGAACCGATCGCTGCCGCTTTTGATGTAAAGGCTTTTGGCAAAGACAGTACAAGTTCAGTAATTGACGTAACAGATTTCTTCAAAGGAGATAACCAGGTTGTTTCAATTCCGTCGGGTTTTAAAAGAGCATACAACATAACAGCTCCCGCATCCGACAGAAGTTATATCAATTACATTAAAACGTTTCCAATAAATACAGAGATAAGAGTAACAAGAACATATTCTGCTTCTCCACCACCGCCAGGCATTTCGCCATTTCCAACAGCTAATTTAATTGCTGCTTCTGAAACAGGCGCAGTAACACTCGAGTTACATACTTCAATGATCGAATTACCAAAGACTCCTTACCGTCGCAGATTTTATGACGAGAGAGTTTCCTATTTTTCTGACGGCTATACCAATTATGGATTAGATGCGCAGAAATCAGAATCAGAAAGATTTATTGTTCGCTGGAAATTAGAACCCAAACCGGAAGATGTTGAAAAAATGAAACGTGGTGAATTGGTTGAACCGCAAAAACCAATTGTATATTATATTGATCCTGCAACGCCGGTTAAATGGCGCAAATATTTAAAATTAGGAATCGAAGACTGGCAAAAAGCTTTTGAAAAAGCCGGATTTAAAAATGCCATCATTGCAAAAGATTGGCCGGAGAATGACAGCACTATGAGTTTGGAAGATGCGCGTTTTTCTGTGATCCGTTATTTCGCTTCGGATATTGAAAATGCTTATGGTCCTAATGTTCATGATCCGCGCAGCGGAGAAATAATTGAAAGTCATATTGGCTGGTATCACAACGTGATGAATTTATTAAGAGATTGGTATCTCATTCAGACCGCAGCAGTTGATCCACGCGCACGCAAAATGAAATTTGATGATGAGTTGATGGGACAGTTGGTTCGCTTTGTTTCTTCCCATGAAGTTGGTCACACATTGGGTCTTCCCCATAACATGGGTTCTTCATCCGCAACTCCTGTTGAAAAATTGCGCGATAAAGCTTGGGTAGAAGCTAACGGTCATACAGCTTCGATCATGGACTATGCGCGATTTAATTATGTTGCACAACCGGAAGACAGCATCGGACCTGCAGGTTTGTATCCGCGCATTGGCGATTACGATAAATGGGCAATTGAATGGGGATATAAAATTATTCCAGATAAAGATGAAAAATCGGAAAGAGCAATTTTAAATGATTGGGCAAAAGAACATGCTTCCAATCCGCGATTCCGTTTTTTGCGTCAGCGTTTTATTCCTACAGATCCACGCGCACAAACTGAAGACCTCGGTGATAATTCAATGAAGGCAAGCGAATATGGGATTAAAAATCTGAAACGCATTCTTCCTAATTTATCCAAATGGACTTTTGCGCCGGGAGAACCTTTTGATAATCTGGATGAATTATATGAACAGGTGATCATTCAGTTAAGAAGATATATGGGTCATGTTACTACAAACATTGGCGGCATTTATGAAGATCCGAAAACTTATGATCAACAGGGTGAAGTGTTCACGCCTGTTCCGAAAAATTTACAAAAAGATGCAGTTGCATTTTTAAATAAGAACGCGTTCGAGACTCCGCAATGGCTTCTCGACTGGAAACAATTAAAAGAATTTAACCAGGACCAGGTGGTTGAAGAAATTCGCAGTTTTCAACAGGGCGTATTAGCGGGTTTATCAGGTGTTTTAGATCCGGGGCGTTTGGAAAGAATGTCTGAATCCACAGCGCAGCTTGGTAAAGATGCTTATACAACCGATGAGTTAATGGATGATCTGCGCAAAGGAATTTGGAGTGAAATCTATGCAAGAAAATCAATTGACATTTTCCGCAGAGACCTGCAAAAAGTTTTTGTTGAAACGCTTGGAAATATCATCAATGGTACGGCTTCGGGAATAAGAATAGTCGGTTTGTCTGGCAGAACTGCAAGCGCATTCGGTATTACTAATGTGAACGTGCGCACTTCCGATATTATTTCTGTTGCAAAAGGAACATTGCGAACGTTGAAGACAGATATCAACGCGGCTTTACCTGCGATAACAGATAAGATGACCAAATATCATTTGCAGGATATGGTGGAAAGAATAAATCTTATTTTAAATCCAAAAGGATAGGAGAGCGTTTTTGTTTTATTTATTATTATTGGCGGTCGTTTGACCGCCAATTTTTTTGTAAGAAAATAATTTATGAAGATTTTAATTGCACCGGATAAATTCAAAGGCAATTGTGTATCAGCGGGGTCTGTCGCAGACGACCCCGCGTTGATAGATAAGGATAACTCAGATGCCTGCCTTCGCAGGCATGACGGTAACACCTAAACACGCTCGCCGTCATCCCCTTCTCGCCTTGAGCGCGAGGAATCTCTTGCATTGCTGTTATTTTTGTGTTATGAAGATCATAATTGCTTCCGATAAATTCAAAGGCAGTTTAAGCAGCAACGAAGTTTGCAATATTATTGAGCCTGCAATAAAATCGGTTATACATGACTGTGAGATCATTAAACTGCCATTATCCGATGGGGGCGATGGATTTGCAGAAACCATTTCTAAATATCTTGGGGCAGAAGTTCAACATGTAAAAGTTCTTGACCCTTTATTCAAAGAAATTGATTCATCGTGGCTGATCGCTAAAAATGGTAATGCTGCTTTTATAGAAATGGCGAAAGCTTCGGGTTTGCAATTATTAAAACCTTATCAATATAATTGCTCCATAACCACAACTTTTGGAACAGGACAATTAATTATGGAAGCAATAAATAAAAGTGTAAAAGAAATTATTATTGGGGTTGGCGGAAGCGCAACAAATGACGGTGGCATTGGAATGGCGGCTGCACTTGGCTATAAATTTTTAGATAGCAATGGAAAAGAATTATCGCCGGTTGGTAAAAATCTGATCCGGCTAAGAAATATTGATAGCACAAATGTAAAACCGGTTGACCATATCCGTTATATCGTTGCTTGTGATGTAAATAATTATTTATGTGGCGAGAACGGAGCGACCAAAATGTTTGCGCGGCAAAAAGGCGCGACGGATGAAATGATAAACGAATTGGAAGAAGGCATGCCTAATTATATTGAAGTGGTGAAAAAAGATATGGGAGTTTCTCTCTCTAAAATTAAAGGCGCAGGCGCAGCAGGTGGATTGGCTGCCGGCTGTGTTGCATTTTTAAACGCCAAAATTATCAGCGGAGCGGATCTGATATTGGAGTATAGCAATGCTGAAAAATATATTCAGCAAACTGATATAATTATAACCGGCGAAGGAAAATTAGACAAACAAACTTTGGAAGGAAAATTAGTTTCGCAGGTTTGCACATTGGCAAAAAAATTTGGTAAGAAAATTTTTATTGTTTGTGGAATTTCTGAAATAAATAATTTAGATAAAGAAAAACTTGGAACGGAGAATATTTTTCAATTGATGGATCTGGCGAAGAATAAAAACGAATCAATAGAGAATGCTTCAGAATTACTTTATAATACTTCGGTGTATTTTGCTTCTTTGATAAAGATGTCAACTGATAATAATAATTAAATAAGAACGATGAAAGTTAAATGTATTAATAATACTGATGTTGTACTTCCAAAAAATTTATATGTTTTTAAGGAGAACAGCGAATTTTCAATCACAATTGGCAAAGAGTATATT
>DATHPY010000617.1:0-7001 GCA_035483315.1 Puia sp.
CCGGGAAATATTCGGCGATCAGGAGGATATCCGGAAACTTCTTTTTCAGGTTGGAGACATACTGCAAATGTGTGTAGGTAACGTTATTTTTTATTTCTACCGGTAAGGTTATTTTCTTCCTGTTATGATGTAAATTCAATACCCCGTCTATACCGGTGTCCGATGCCCCCGGTCTGTTTTGGTGCCAGGCGATCCTGATCCCTGTTTTGGTCTCCAAATGATGAAACGCGTCATATATGATATCTCTTTCCATTGTTCGGTAATTTGCTATGTTCGGTAAAAACGAACAAGCAAAAATAACGAACAAAAAGTGGAAAATCAAATTTTATTCCACGAACTTGAAAGCGGTTATCATCATGCGTGATCGAAGAATATAAAAATGCAGAACCCAATCTTCAAAAAGGATCGGATGAACTAATGACATAGAAGGTATGCCAGGCAGGTAAGCACCTCCTTTATTTTTCATCAGAGGTATATTTACTGCTTCCGAAAAGCTTATTACCGATCGTGTTTTCAGAAAGATTAAGAAAGAGGATGTAAGAAGATTGGGAAATGCAATTCTATAGTTTTTTAAAAATCAAATTATACATGAATGATTTTTTATTTTTAGAAGTACCTTGTGAAATTATTCTATGATCATGAAACAAATAGTTCAAAAAATTCTTCCTTATCTTAAGAAATTGACCTGCACGCTTGAGAAAAAATATGTATCTAACGATACGTCAGGCAAAAAGGCTTTTGCATCTTTAGCTCCCAAAATTATAAAAGAAGGACCTGAATTAAAAAAGATCGAACCTTATATTGAAAATCTCGAAAAGGCGATCAACACTGAAGGGATAAATAATATCGCCATCACAGGAAGTTATGGTTCGGGAAAAAGTACCATTCTGAAAACATTCCAATATCATCATCAAAATATCAAATTTTTAAATATATCACTGGCCTCTTTCAAAGATAATAAAGAAGATAAAGAGGAAGACTTTGATAGGAAACTCGAAATAAGTATACTTCAACAGATTTTCTATCACGTTAAACCAAGCGAAATTCCTGATTCAAGATTTAAACGAATTACTAATTTAACGAACGTTAACCTCATTATTCAGGCCGGCTTTTTTATTCTGTGGACCATAAGTGCACTCTTTTTATTTAAGTTTAATTACATAAATAAACTTGATCCTAATACTTGGTCCGCCCGGCTAAAACTTGATTGGCTCGCTTTTTTTGTATTCATCGTTTTCTTGACCGGTCTGGGTCTTTTTGCAAAAGCGATCGTCCGGCTATTCAGCAATTCAAAAATAAATAAATTAAGCATCAAAGGAGAGGTGGAATTAGGTGATGTAAAAGATAAGTCTGTATTCAACCAGCATTTGGATGAGATATTATATTATTTTGAAAAAACAAAGTTCGATGTCGTCATTATCGAAGACGTTGACCGCTTTAACAGCACCGATATATTTACAAAACTGAGAGAAATAAATATTTTAATAAACAACTCAGATCTGATAAAAAGAAAAGTAACATTTGTTTATGCCGTGAAGGACGAAATGTTTAAGGAAAGTGTTGAGCGTGTAAAGTTTTTTGAATTTATTATTCCGGTAATTCCATTTATTAATCCAAGCAATGCAAATGAACAATTAAAAAAAATGATCGCGCTTGCCGGCATCGAAAATGTATTGTCCGCAGATTTTACTGACGATGTCATCACTTTCATAGACGAGATAGACATGAGATTGCTCATCAATATATTTCAGGAGTTTCTTTTATACAAAGAAACTTTGAGCAAAGACCTCGATCCAAATGAATTGTTTGCAATCATTCTTTATAAAAATATGTTTCCGGAAGATTTCGCGCTGCTATCAAAACGTGGCGGGGATCTGTACAAATTCATTTTAGACAAAGCCATATATATACAAACTTTCATAGACAAATTGAAAGCCCAAATTGACCAGCTTGAAATTGAAAATAAAAACATGGAAAAAGAAACTATGCGATCCATAAGGAATTTGCGCGCAGAATATGTGGGAGAATTAGTTTCATCTCTAACCAGACCTTATACAATTAACAATCTAGAAGTTACCCAATTGATCGAAGAAACCAATTTCAAGAACCTACTGGATTTCAAAGGGAATATACCATATCAAACCATTACATTCAGACAAAATTATGGGAATTACATTGTAACCAATGCAGATAGTGGCATCAAGTTCAGCGACATCGAAAAAAAAGTAAATGCTAAAAATGGCTTTTTAGGCCGGGAAAAATTAGTCACTGATAACAACAATGGAAAACTTGAATCCAACAAGATCGAAATTGAAAGATTGAGAAACAGAATAACTGAAATAGAATCCTGGAGCTTAAAAGAAATTTTTGAAAAAGTCAGTATCGACAAATTTTTGGGGCGATTCAAAGATGATTATCTCATCCGCAACCTCCTTGTCAATGGCTACATCAACGAGAACTACAATGATTACATTTCAATTTTCCATGAAGTGAACTTGAGTCAGGATGATTTTACCTTTGAAAGAAAAGTAAAAAGCGGTATTTCTTCCCCGTTTGATTCGCGGCTCACGCATACTGAAAACCTGATAAAAAAATTAGCTGTCAAATATTTTAACCGTGAAGTAATATTAAATCTTGATCTGGTAGATAAATTAATTCTATGCAAAGATAAATATCCACAAAAGATATCTTGCCTGCTTGAATTATTAAACTCAAATAGCGAAAATATTTTTCAATTCATTCTTGAATTTATTGGTAAAAAATACGAATCGTTATCAATCTTTATTAATCTGTTAGTAAAATACAATCATGATTTTTGTACTTATATTATTCAAAAATCAAATCTGCCGGATGAGCGGATCAGGGAGTTGATCCGATTGATCTTTGAGCACGCAGCATTGCCGGATATCAATAGGGTTTCAGAACCAAACATATTGTCTAATTATATTTCCCGGATACAAAACATCTGCAATTACTGCTCGCAGTTTAACGCTACTAAAAATCTAATGTCATTTATAAAAGAGCAAAAAATTGTTTTTGTCGAATTGGACGAACCAGATGAAAGATCAAAACCAATTTTTACTGATCTGGTCGAAAATAATTCCTACCTTATTACTATTCATAATTTAAAAATCATCTGCAAACAATTTGATAGCAGCTTTGATGAATCCGGTTTTAATACATCAAATTACAGCTACCTAAAGAAAATAAACTATCCTTATTTGCTTAACTATGTTCAAAATAACATTGGGGACTATGTCGAAAAAATTTTATTGCAATCATCGGAAAATAAGAATGAGGACGAAAATGCTATAGTCGGGTTGTTAAACAATCCTGCCTTACCCATTGAATCCAAAACCAGTTTCTTGAGCATGCAAATTCGTCGCATCACTTCTTTTGGCAGCATAGGTGATGTAGAAATCAGGGAGCTTGTTTTAAATTGTAATAAGATCAAACCAACCTGGGAGAATATTTTCGCTTATATAGATGCCCAAGAAAAAAAGTCCATCGATCAAACATTGATCAATTATCTTAATCATAGAGAAAATTATACTCAGCTGTCATTAAACAAATTGGATACAGTCAAAGAAAAAGACGAAGAATATATAAAGGACTTTAGTTCGCAGTTAATATACTGTAGCGGATTGGAATTTGATGCTTACATAAATTTACTGAAAGCTATTCCTTATCAATATCTTTCCTTAGATTTTAGCGGGATTGATGATCAAAGAGTCAATTGGATGTTAGACAATAAATTTGTTTTGGTAACACCAAAGAACTTTGCCAATTTGAAACAATCTCTTCCTGGTCTCCAGATCAAATTGCTTGCGACCAACGAAAGCAAATTTTTTGAAAATTTCGCAGATTATCCGCTTGAACCAAACGACTGGGTCTCGCTATTCGGGTCCGGATCGTTTAGCGGGGATGGCAAACTTCAATTAATTAGTAAGATCGATGACAGCTTAATTATCAGCGATCCCGACATCGCAAACACTATAGCCCCGCTTTTGTCCGAAGATAATAACATACCTATTCGCATTGAAGTATTGCTTGCAATATTCGAAGCCAACAAGTCTTTGCAAACAAGAATTGATCTGCTCAAGCTACAAGAAAAAAATGTAAACAATGATCAGATGACCATGCTGACCGAAAAACTGGGAGAGGATTATTGGGCACTGTTCAAAGAGGACGAGAAACGCTCTTTTGTCTATCAGCAATACAATATTGATTTATTCAAAATGCTTAAAAAAAGGAATTTGATCAGTGAATTTAAAGCCACTGCCGATAAAGATGAGATCAAAGTGACACCGAAAAAAGTTGAGTAATTCGCGTTGCCTTGTGATCAGATAAGCTGGTTACGCGGGCATTCCCGATATTTTACCGTCCTCATTTTTGGATCGCTCCCGGAGCATAACCAAAATGAGCTTTGAATTTAGAAATAAAACTCGTGGTATTTTTGTAGCCGACTTTTGCGGCAATGGCTTTGGTTGTCAGTTCATTTTCCAGGAGCATCTTTCTTGCCTCTTCCATTCTTGCGGCGAGTTGGTACTCAAAAATGGCTTTCCCGAAAACTTCCTTGAAAGTGATCTTTAATTTCACTTCACTCATACCAGCAGTTCTTGCCAGCGAATTGATTGGGAATTTTTTATTGATCTCTGTGCTGATCATCTCTCCGATGGCAAGCATTTTTTCCTGGTCCTCTTTTGTTGTTTTCAAACCTTTCACAGGTTTTCTTCCTTTTTCAACCAGCATGTCAAGTAAAAGATCACGGATCTTATTTTCATAAAAAAGTTCCAAGACAGGCTCTTCGTATGGGTTTTTCAAGAGTTCATGAATAAGACCGAGAACTCTTGATCTTGCCTTAGTCGATGATTTTCCGAGCACGAGAGATTTTTCTGGTAGTGGCTGCTCAACAAACTGTTTCAGGAAAGGAAAATAAGGAGTGCTTTGCTCAACAATTTCTTTTGACCAGGAAATTTCAAAACTCCTCACCTCTTTTCCTCCTTCAATAATAGCCCTGATGGGATGACCATGTGAACGGAACATCGCAAAATGTCCTGCCTTTAAATAAAGAGAACCGAGCCCTTCAATAAAATATTGGATATTATTTTTAAGTGCGAGAAAGGAAATTAGAAATCCGCTTTCCTGGAATCCTTTTATATCCTGGGGCTTCAGAAAATCAAAAATATGCAGACGCATCGTAAAACCCGGTCGTTGCAATGTCTGTAACATTATCTTGCCTTCGCCGGCTATAGCAGAGACCACTTCGCTCCCGCTGATACCCGGTTCTTTAAAAGCCGCAGGGAGTTCATTGCTTAAAATAAAACCCTGCTGACCTGGTGAATTAAAATCAGGTTGCATGTTTGCTCTGGTTAAATAACGTAAATGTTTTAGCTTAAAAGGAATTCTTTAGTGGCAGGAATAAAACTGCAGTTTGAATAAATGTAAAATAAAAAAATCTATTTAAGGAATTATAAAGAGAAATTCAAAGGGTGCTAAGGGTAAATGTATATGTAAATGGCGATGGAAGTTTAATTAACGGACATGAATAACCGAGAATGGTCTTTTGAAGGCTTTTGTTTGCGGGCGGCAGAACAGTGAAGTGACATTGGTGGCGACGCTCCGTTCAGGGGTGGGTTCGCTGTTGAGCAATTTTTATTTAGGATTGGATTTATTTTTTTTGATCTTCTTTTTTGTTGATTTCTTTTTTGAATTTTTCTTCTTTCCTAACGAATTTTGAATTTCAGTTTCTGAAATATTATCAAAATAAGTAAAGAATTTTACCATTGTCATACCAAGCCCCTCAGCAATTGCAACCAAGGTCGTTGTTTCAGCGTTTTTCTTCCCGCTTGAGATTTTCTGAATAATTGCAAATTCAACCGCGGATGCCGCAGCTAACTTTCTAAGACTGCTTATTAATTTATGATCTTTTTCACCAGCTTTTTTATTAGCTTCTACAATAGCTTTATTTTCAAGAATTATCTTTTTGAGGGTAATCCCAAGCTTTGATTTGATTTTCTGTTTTTCTGAATTCTCCATTTGGATGGAAAAATCATTGTAAATTGTATTTATTTTGACGTTCGATAGAACGTCAATAATATTTTTCTTATATTTACTTAAGAATACAAAACAGTTTTAAATTTGCGATTCTTCATAAACTAATTTGAAGCTTTCGCTTTGAGTCTCACTACTGAAAAGAGCAACTTTCAATTACTACGAGACAATAAGTGAAGAGCTCACGTTTAGGCGTGGGCTCCCTTATTCGTGGTAGGGCCTGCTCGGCCTCAGTAGCGGTAAGTGGAGTTCCGCGCTTTTTAATTAGTCGGAGATCTGCTTTTAAGATTTCAATTGCGCATGACCGTTAGTTTTCGAATCGCTCCAATTCAAAAGGGATGCGCAAGAAAAATGAATATACGGATCAACAACCGGTAGATGATTTTGCGAAAGGAAGTCAGAAAGCTTTCGCGAAATTATTTCACGAGTTTTATCCGGCGCTTTGTTTTTATGCAACTGGTTTTACAAACAATCAGCAAGCCGCAGAAGATATCGTTGAAGAAATTTTCATCGTAGCTTG
Source organism: Puia sp. (assembly GCA_035483315.1). Taxonomy (GTDB): domain Bacteria; phylum Bacteroidota; class Bacteroidia; order Chitinophagales; family Chitinophagaceae; genus Puia. The sequence goes on from DATHPY010000617.1 coordinate 6,575, forward strand.
GAATCGACGTGAATCATTTGATCATTATAAAGTGCTTCGTTCGTTTTTATATAGCTCAGTTCGCAATGCATGCTTGAATTGGATAAAACAAAAAGCCAGACATGCCGCTCACGAAAAAAGAATTGCCATAAGCGAAGAACTCACCGAAAATTCTATCCTCGAAAATATAGTTCGTGCCGAAGTTTTCCGCGAAGTTTATAGCGCATTTGAAAAATTACCCCCAAAATGCCGGGAAATATTCTCATTGATTTTTTTTGAAGGAAAAAATATTCGTGATGTCGCTTCAGAATTAAAATTATCTGTTAACACGGTCAAAGCTCAAAAGCGAAGAGGATTATTACTATTGAGAGATAAATTGACAATATTTCTAATATTGGTTTTATGATTAATTAGCAAAGCAATGACACTATTATTTGAATATTTTAGC
>DATHPY010000618.1:0-2736 GCA_035483315.1 Puia sp.
TATTAGCAGATCATCACATTATCACATTTGCTTACTTTACTTCGTTATTTTTTTACCGTTCTTTCTTTGAATAATAAGTTTGTCACTTCCTTTACCGCGCTTACGTGTTTTTAAACCTTTTGCATACAAACCTTTTCTTGATCTTGGATGACCGCCGGATGCTTTTCCTTCTCCACCACCCATCGGATGATCTACAGGGTTCATCGCTACTCCGCGCACCCGCGGACGAATTCCTCTCCAACGATTACGACCTGCTTTACCCATGCTCTGCAAATTGTGATCGCTATTTGAAACAACGCCAACAGTTGCATAACAATTGATCAATATTTTTCTTAACTCACCAGAAGGCATTTTCAACACTGCGTATTTTTCTTCTTTGTTGGTTAACTGAGCAGATGTTCCCGCACTGCGAACCATCTTGCCACCTTGTCCTGGTTGCGTTTCAATATTGTGAACATTAGTTCCTAATGGCATATTTTTCATCTGCAACGCATTCCCAACTTCCGGAGCAATATCATCACCAGATAAAACACTTGCACCAACCTGCAAACCCTGCGGCGCGATAATATATCTTTTCTCTCCATCAACATAATTCAATAATGCAATAAATGCAGAACGGTTAGGATCGTATTCGATAGAAACAACTTTAGCCGGAATATTTTTTTTGCTTCTTTTAAAATCAATAAGACGATACATTTTTTTGTGACCACCGCCAATATAACGCATTGCTCTTCTACCCTGCACATTTCTTCCGCCGGTTGAACTGATTTTTTCCAGCAAACTTTTTTCAGGATTGTCGGAAGTTATTTCTGCATAAGCATTCCCGATTCTCCATCTTGTTCCTGCTGTGATCGGTTTATATTTTTTAAGTGCCATCGTTTAATCTTTTTGCAAACTTATCAGCTTTGCGTACTATAATAATTTGTTTTAAATATTCGAATACAAGTCAATGGTTTCGCCTTCGGCAATTGTTATCATTGCTTTTTTGTATGCGGGCTTGCGGCCTTTTACAAAACCAGCTTTCGTAAAACGTGATTTACTTTTTGCCGGCACAACAGAAGTATTAACATCAACCACTGTTATTCCGTAAAAACCTTCAACTGCTTTTTTAATTTCCAGTTTGTTTGCTTTGCGATTTACTTTGAAAGCATATCTTCTCAACTTTTCCTGCTGCGCATTTGCCTTTTCTGTCAAAATCGGTTTTATCAAAACGTCTGATAATTGCATTTTTCTAATTTGATAATTTGATGATTTGATGATTTGATGATTTGATGATGTTATTAGCACATCAGCAAATCATCAGATTTTTTTATTCTTTTTCTGTTGAAATAACATCGTCTGTAAATATTTTCGCAGCGCTTTCAGATAACACAAGTACATCAGCATTCACAATATCATACGTGTTTACATCAGCGAGCAATAAGCTTTTTACTTTTACCAGATTGCGCAAACTGAGGTAAACGTTATCATTAAGTTCCGGCGTTACAAACAATGTTTTTTTATCAGCGATTTTTAATGCCTTCAACACATCAGTGAATTGTTTTGTCTTTGGTTCATCAAATGAAAGCTCTTCAACAATAACAATAGAATTGTCTTTTGCTTTGTGTGAAAATGCGGACATCTTCGCAAGGTCTTTCACTTTTCTATTCAATTTGAAATCATAATCGCGTGGCTTGGGTCCAAAAATTGTTCCGCCACCTTTGTATAATGGATTCCTGATATTTCCTTTACGCGAACCACCAGTTCCTTTTTGCTTGTGAAGTTTTTTAGAAGAACCTTTTACTTCGAGACGCGTTTTCACTTTATGCGTTCCCTGACGTTGCGCAGCGAGATACTGCTTAACGGCAAGATAGATAACGTGATTGTTTGGCTCAATACCAAAAATTTCTTCAGGCAATTCAACTGAGCGACCTGTTTTTTTTCCTTTTATATTTAATACGTCTACCTGCATGTTTCTTAATTTGCTAATGTGATAATTTGCTGATAAGCTAATTCTTCACATTCAATTTTCGATTTTATTTTTCATAGCTAATCATCACATTAGCTAATTATCAAATTACTTTTGTATATAAACAACCGATCCGTTGTGTCCCGGAACTGAGCCGCTGATCAGTATATAATTTTTATCAGGGAAAATTTTTACTACTTTAAGACTTTTGATCTTCACTCTGTCACCGCCCATTCTTCCTGCCATGCGAACACCTTTCATTACACGCGATGCATCAGACGAGTTTCCTAATGAACCGGGAGCTCTCTGACGATCGTGCTGACCATGTGACTGCTGACCGACACCATGAAATCCGTGACGTTTAACAACACCCTGAAAACCTTTTCCTTTGGTTGTACCTACTACATTCACATCTTCACCTTCAGTAAAAATGTCAACAGTAACAGATTCACCAAGATTTTTCTCTAACGAAAAATCGCGGAATTCTTTAATAAATTTTTTGGGAGAAGTGTTTGATTTAGCGAAGTGATTTTTTTCTGAAGCGATGGAGTGCTTTTCTTTTTTATCGCCAAATGCCAACTGATGAGAGTTGTAACCATCAGTATCTTTTGTTTTTACCTGTGTTACAATGCAAGGACCAGCTTCAATAATTGTACAGGCTGTTTGCTTGCCGTCAGAACTGAAAACGCTGGTCATCCCAATTTTTTTCCCAATAATACCTTTCATTTTATTTGCTTTATGCTACCGGGTATAAGGACAATTGATGATGAGTTGCAAACATGCAACCT
>DATHPY010000619.1:0-4536 GCA_035483315.1 Puia sp.
GCTTTATTAACAATATCTGCGCAAGACGAGAAATAAATGACGGGAATGTCTTTAGTAATTGGATGGGATTTTAATTTTTTTACTACTTCTGTTCCTAATAATTTTCCCATGTAGTGATCAACAAATATCAAATCAGGTCTAATCAGAACTGTTGATTCCAGCAATTCATGATCGTCAGTGAGCGTAAATATCACATGACCTTCTTTTTCTAAAATTAATTTACAAAGGGAGAGATGATCTTCGTCATCATCTATCATCAATATTTTTTTAGTTGCCATGAAAAAGTTGTTACTGACAGCAATATACTGATTGATCAAAATGCTTAAAAATCGGATCAATCAGATCTTTTCTCTTTTTGGAAAACTTAAAATAAAACAAGTTCCTTTTCCCAGTTTTGTTTTTACGTCTACGGCAATTTTATGAGATTGCAATATGGCAAAGGTTGATGCAAGTCCAAGCCCCAGCCCATTTCTTTTTGATGTGAAAAAAGGTTCAAATAACCTGGACAAGTTTTCTTCGCTGATTCCTGTGCCATTGTCCTCAATAGACACTTCGAATGTTTTTTTAAGATTTTCTATCTTGATACGGAGATTACCATGATCGTGCGAAATGGCTTCAATGGCATTGATGATGATGTTTAATATAGCAATTCTTATTTTTTCAGGATCCGCAATCACCATCGCATCCTCTTTTGGATAAGATGAAATAACCTGGATATTTTTTAACATGATCCTGTCTGAAGCCATGGCAAGTGTTTGCTCAAAAATTTCCTGCACCGATATTTTTTGAAATCTCATTTCTTTTTCCCGGGAAGAATCGAGCAGCTCTGTGATCAGTTCACTGATGCGGTTGCTGCTGCGTCTGATGATGTCTATATAGTTTTTTATGCTACCTTTTTCATGATCAACCTCGAGCATGTCTAAGGAAATATTAATGTTGGTAAGAGGATTTCTTACTTCGTGGGCAATTATTTTAAAGAGCCGGTTAGCTGCTTTTAATTTTTCAGATTGTAAATTAGACCGTTCAGCTCTTCGGAGTGCAGTGATATCATGAATGATCCCCTGAATATAGATTTGTCCTTTATCATCCATTAAGGTGGAAGCGGATAAAAGAGATTCTATTTTTTTTCCTTTGGCGCAGGTCAACTCTAACTCCACATCAAAGACTTCCGCATCGGATGATAATTGTCTTGATATCATTTCTTTTTTTTCCGGGTCAGCAATCAAGTCGTACATGGACAAATTGCGAATTTGTTTTGTACCATGCCCCAGTAACTTTGCCAGTGCTTGGTTTGTCTCTTTAAAAAAGAAATTGCTGTCAGCAATAAAAACTGCATCCTTCGATTTTTCAAAGATCGCTCTGAATTTTTTTTCATTTTGTCTTAGTGATTTTAGAGAAGCTCCCCGCTCGATGGCATAGCGTATTGATCGCTCGAGTTTGTCGGTAGTTAATTCTGATTTGTTCAGGTAATCGGTGGCTCCCGCCGCGAGCGCGGCAATATCTAAATCTCGGCTACCCATCCCCGTTAGCATGATGATGGGTTCAACGCATGCAGTTGTCATGGCTTCCCGTAAAATATCCAGACCTGTTTTTGCGCCCAGTTTATAATCCACAAAATACAGATCATGCCGGTTATGGCGCATATCTTCAAGTGCCGCATCATGATCAAAACACCAGTCAATCAAAAATGATCTCCCCTGAATGTTTTTGATGTAATTACTCAAGAGTAAAAAATCGTCTTCATCATCATCAATGATCATGATTTTAACAGGGGATGATATGACCGATGGTCTGGTCTTATGTGTTAGCTGGTTCATGGTTGTCATAGTGACAAATTTTGGTTCGCTGGTTTATGTGCATTGATATCTTTTAGAGTACTGCATTTTTTTCGCTGATCCGTTCCATCGGTAAAGAAATGATGATGGTCGTTCCTTCACCGGGCTGACTGCGCGCATATATATGACCGTTATTTTTTTCTGCTATCTTTTTGCAGAGGGCAAGTCCAATTCCCGTTCCTTCAAACTCGCTTTTTGGATGCAGGCGTCTGAACATATCGAAAACTTCTTCAGCATATTTTTGTTCAAAGCCAACACCATTATCTTCGATGCAGAGCCTGCAATATTGTAAAGCCTGACTACTGATTTTTCTTCCTTTGTTTTCATTACTGATCCTTGAGTAAATACGAATTTGCGGTGCCACATTTTTTTTACTGTACTTTAAAGAATTGCTTAAGAGGTTAAAAAAAAGTGGTCTGAGTAAAGCCGGGTTAATAAAAAGCACGGGCAACTGCTCCACAACAATTTTTGCTTTTTTTTCTTTTATGATCTCATCGAGTTCCAAAATAATATCGCTTAGCACAATATTGGGATCAACCATTTCTTCTGGATCTTCCTGGCCGGAGACCTTACAGAATTCCAGTAAATCGTTAATCAGTTCCTGCATTTGTTTTGAAACGTGCCCTATGCGGTTGATGTAGTTTTTTTCCGATTCACCCAATTGTTCTGTGTGATTGAGCAGCATGTCGCTGAACATTCTGATTTTTCTAAGTGGCGCCTGGAGATCATGTGAGGCCATCAGCACAAAAAGATCCAGGTCTTTGTTGGCTGATTCCAGCAGGGAAATATTTTCCAGCAATTGTTTATTGAGCATGCTCACTTTTTCTTCGGAATTCTTGCGTTCGCTGATCTCAATTTCCAGATTTTTATTGATGCCAACCAGTTTTTGCTCTTGTAAAATCAGCTGCCGGTTTTTATTGTACAGGTCCACGAATACAGATACTTTGGCCCGAAGGATATCCGCATTGACAGGCTTATAAATATAATCGACTGCTCCGGCCTCATATCCTTTGAAAACATTTTCTTCGCCAAAATTATTGGCCGTGATAAAAATGATGGGAATGTTGCGCAGCTTCTCGCGTTCATAAATTAATCTTGCTGTTTCAAATCCATTCATATTAGGCATTTGAACATCCATTAAGATCAGTGCGAAATCAAATTCATGCAGCAATATTTTCAACACCTGTTTTCCGGAATTGGCTTTGACAAAATGATAACCGTCTTTCTCTAAAATACTTTCAAGAGAAAGAAGATTGTCATCACGATCGTCTACCAACAAGATTTTTGGCTGCATGATGGTATTATTATTTTATTTATAGAACCACATTCTCATCAGCGACAAGAGCTGATCTATTTTTAAGGGTTTTGTAATATAATCCGATGCACCGGCTTCAATACATTTCAGGCGATCTCCCTTCATCGCTTTTGCTGTAACGGCGATGATCGGCAGCGCGCTGTTCTTATGTTCTCTGCGGATCTTTTGCGTCGTTTCATAACCATCCATTTCAGGCATCATAATATCCATCAGGACCATATCCACTTTTTGTTTATCATCATTGATGATATTAATTGCTTCTTTGCCACTTTCCGCGGTGACGACATTAATATTATAGCGCTCAAACACGGTGGTCAGCGCAAAAAGATTGCGCACATCATCATCAACTACAAGAATATTTTTTCCGGTAAGGATATCGTTTTTCATTCTTGCGCTTTCAATCAGTTTCTTTTTTTCCGGCGCGAGATCTTTGTGATTGATGTGGAGTTGAAGTACGGCTTCCTCCAGCAAACTCTCCAGCGAACTGGCGTTTTTGAGCAATACTGAATTGGAATTACGCATCAGTTGCTGCATTTCTTTTTTATTAAAATCTTTTGCGGAATAAATAATAACGGGTGTGTGTTTTCTTTTGCTCTGCGAAACCTTTTCTAACAATTCCGCACCGGAAATATCAGGTAATGTATAATCAAGAATAATGCAGTCAAATGTTTTAATGTCATTTTCATGCAGTGCCTGCTGTCCTGTAGTTGCAATAGTAACTTCCAGGATACCATTACCGAGTATCTTGACGATTTGAGAAGAATCAACTTCATTATCTTCCACCACCAGAACTTTTTTTACTATTTTTTGAGCGTCTGCAACGATATCTTCAAACAGTTCTGTCAGCGCATCATTTTCTAATGGCTTGAGCAAAAAACTTCTTGCGCCGCGCCTGATTGCCAGTTCCCTATTTTCTTCGCCCGAGATCAAATGGACAGGAATGTGCCGGTAATTCAAATCATTTCTTAACAGGTCGAGCACCTTCCATCCGCTTGTGTCCGGCAGTTTAACATCCAGCGTGATAGCAATAGGATTGAAGCGATTGATAAAATCAAATACTTCAATATAGGTCGTAGCAACAATCGCTTTCAGGTCATGATCATGTGCTCTTTCGATCAGTATTTTACCAAACCGAATATCGTCTTCTATAATTAATATGGTTTTATCTGTTGACTGGATGTGGGCGCGATCATCACCAGTCTCATTGATCATTTCATTGACAATATTGAGACTTTCTGCATCTGTATCCCGAAGAGAATTTAATAAGTTGTCAATGGACCCCGCGCCATCTCCTAACTGAAGCTGTTGGAAGGCGCTGAGATTTTCATCGGTTTCTTTGGTGATGGTTCCCGTAGGACTTTCCAGCGGAAGAAAAAGTGTGAACGT
>DATHPY010000620.1:0-2905 GCA_035483315.1 Puia sp.
ATGAACCACCGTCCAGTTCATCGGCAAATTATCAACGCGGCTTCTTTCCAATTCGAGAGTGTAAAATTTATACATCGGTTCGCCTCCATTTTCGCGCAACTGAAGACCGATTGTTACGCGAATTTCGACATCAGTGAGTGCATGATTTTCTTTGTAAGAAGCAAAACGAAACATCAGCGCGGTTTTATCCTGGTATGGAGAAACCAACGCATGATTGCTGAAAGCCAGGTAGGACTTGGGTTTGGAGAAACGACCGTAAATTAAACCAGTTGCAACGGCGAAAGATAAAAACCCGCTAACCGCTTCAATTGCAGCAACAACATTGGCGCCATCGCCCATTGGATTTACACGTCCGTAACCAACCGTTGTAAAAGTTTCTGTGCTGAAAAAAAACAATTCTTTGAATTTAGCCCACGGAGTTGATGCTATTATTCCGGTTAATTGATCTGCGCCCACCATCCAATAAACAAATGTGAAAGCGAGGTTGGCAAGAAAATAAAAAATGAAAATGGTGCTGATGAATTTCCATCGCGGCATGTTAAGCATGATGTGATAAATATCATACCGGTGCACAAATGAAATGCCCTCTTTGCGCAAATTAAAAGTACCATCGCGGTTAATAAATCTACCACCAACTTCGCGCGCGTTGGTTCCAAAACCAGTGTCGTTATTGGTTTTTGAAAATGGATTTATGTTTTTGTGGGTGGCCATAATTTTATTACACGAATTTAGATTTTATAACACGAATTGTAGCGAATTGCACGAATTTACCCAATGCAAAAAATAATTCGTGTAATTCGTCCGAATTCGTGTAATTATTTTTTTATTTTTCGTTCAATCTCTCATCGATACGATAAACTGCAATTTCACTTATTGATGGATTTGGTTTTGAGTCATTGATAATAACATCCAATGAATCCGCTTCTGCATTTGCGAAAGTAAGAATTCGTTTTCTGCCAATCGTCTTTCCATTTATTTCTTTTATTGTTGAATTATTTCTTTTTAACCGGATTGTAAAAGATTTAATTTTTTGCCCAAATTGTATCGGCTCACGAAGCATGATGCAATTTATTTTGGAAGACTTGCTAAAATTTATTTTATAAACATTTATGTTTGATGAAGAAAATTTTTCTGATGCAAGTGATCTTCCAAAACTTTTATCTCTTAACTTTTTAAAACCAATCAATGCTGCACTGTCGTGTTCATTAATTAATCCTCTTCTGTCCGGCGGAACATTTAATAATAGATATGCGCCTCTGCCAACAGATTTTAAATAAAGTTGAAATAATTCTTCCGGCGATTTCACTTTTTCATCTTCATTTTTATGATAGAACCAACCAGGACGAATACTCACATCACATTCAGCCGAAATCCAAACTTTTCCATTTTCATTTCCATGATTCAAAGTGTCTGTCGGCGGCGAACCCGCACCACGACTGAATCTTGCGGTATCTAATAAATTCCAATCCGGGTCGCCGGCAAACCCGTTTTCATTACCAACCCATCGCAGATCTGGTCCAATATCGCTGAACACAACGGCATTCGGCGCAATAGTTCTTAATGTTTTTTCAAAACGATGCCAATCATAAATTTGCTTTTTCCCATTCGGTCCTTCGCCATTTGCGCCATCCCACCAAAATTCAAAAAGCGGACCATAATTTTTTACGATTTCTTTCATCATGTTCACGTAAACATCATTGTATTCCAGCGTGCCGTATTTCGGATGGTTCCTGTCCCACGGCGATAAATACACGCCAAATTTTAATCCATATTTCTTGCAGGAATCGCTCAACTCACGCAGCACATCTCCTTTACCATTTTTCCATTTGCTTTTTGCGATGGTGTGCGTGGAATATTTACTCGGCCACAAACAAAAACCATCGTGATGTTTTGCGGTGATGATGATTCCTTTTGCGCCTGCTGCTTTTGCAACACGACACCATTGTCCGCAATCCAATTGTGTTGGATCAAAAACTTCTTCGCGTTCGGAGCCTTTTCCCCATTCGAGATCCGTAAAAGTATTCGGACCAAAATGAGCAAAAAGATAAAATTCCATGTCATGCTTTAATTGCCGCGGCGATGGAACTGGTTGTGCTTTTGTACAAACTGCAGTAAAAAAAATTACAGCCAATAAAATAAATCTTCTGCTCATTATAATGGATTTAATTATCTAAAAAAACTATGCAATTTTACAACATTGTTTATTTGTAGTTCTTTTGCAAAAAAAATATTTGGTAGCCGGCGACAGAATAAGAATTAAACATCGTTGCAATCGCAGATTTGTTCATTTCTTTCCTTCCAGTGAAAGAAAAGAAATGAATCACTCTTGTACAGATGTATTTTATTGAGCGATCGTTGAGTAAATAACAAACGCTGATTTGGTAGTTATAAAAATGATTAAAGATATAAAGCACCACCCCCCTCTCCACGCGGAGAGGGAGTGGGAGGGTGAGGCTGAAACTTAAAACACATGCAAATTCAATTACAGCAATTAAAAACCGAACTCGAAGGCGAATTATTTCTCGACGATGCAATGCGCATTTTGTATGCAACCGATGCATCTGCATACCGCGAAATGCCGCTTGCTGTTGCTATACCAAGATCTATTAACGATATAAAAAAACTAATTGCATTTGCACGCAAAAATAAAACTTCAATAATCCCGCGTGCAGCCGGAACATCGCTTGCAGGACAGGTTGTAGGAAATGGAATTATAGTTGACGTTTCAAAGAATTTTACAAAAATTATTGAACTAAACACGAATGAAAAATGGGTGCGTGTACAACCGGGAGTGATCCGCGACGAATTGAATATGTTTTTAAAACCGCACGGATTTATGTTTGGTCCGGAAACATCCACGGCAAACCGCGCGATGATGGGAGGGATGGTTGGAAATAATTCTTGT
>DATHPY010000621.1:0-5555 GCA_035483315.1 Puia sp.
CAAAGATTATTTACTCGCCAGCAGCAATGAAATTCCGGAAAGATGGATGCGTGCGCAGGAAAGAGTATGAGGCGAGATGTACAATGTTTGATGTCTGATGTACGATTGCAGGTTGCAAATTCCTGGTTGCCTGTATTCAATTGTAAGTTTCATTTTCACATTTCCACATTATTTTTCTGTACCAATCGGCATTGCTACTATTAAGCATCGTTGCGTCGCACTCTTGTAGCTATTTATTGAGCAATTGAATTTTCACGCAAAGACGCAAAGGGTCTCACTCTGCGCCTTATTTACTTTGCGTCTTTGCGTGAAAGTTTTCTTACCAGATCTTCGTGCGTTCAGTTTTCGGCTTAAACATTTTATCTCCTTGTTTCACATCAAATGCATCATACCACGCATCAATATTTACAACCGGCGCGTTTGCGCGATACATTCCCGGCGAATGCGGATCAGTAAGAATTAACTGCGCTGCGCTTTCCGGCAAAATATTATTTCTCCAAACCTGCGCCCAGTTAATAAAAAAACGCTGAGCGGGAGTGAAGCCATCAATCTTTTTTCCTTCTTTAAATTGTTGCGTTTTTGTGAATGCTTCGTACGCAATTGACAAACCACCAAGGTCGGCAAGATTTTCACCAAGCGTTAATTTTCCATTTACATGCAATGTATCCAAAACGGTGAATGCATTATATTGCTCAACAACTTCGTTTGCTTTTTTATCAAATTTCACTGCATCATCTTTCGTCCACCAATCTTTTAAATTTCCATCGGCTGCGTATTTGCGGCCTTCATCATCAAAACCGTGCGTCATTTCATGACCAATTACCGCAGCAACGCCGCCGTAATTCAACGCATCATCTGCATCAAAATCAAAAAATGGAAATTGTAAAATACCAGCCGGAAAAACAATTTCATTATTCGATGGATTATAATAAGCATTGATCGTTGGCGGCGTCATTCCCCAACGGGTTTTGTCAACCGGTTTTCCGAAACGTGTTACCATATCATTATATGCCCAAACACCACAGCGGCGCACGTTTCCGAGCAAATCATTTTTATCAATTGTTACTCCGTCATAAGTTTTCCATTTATCCGGATAAGCAATTTTTTTGGTGATCGCATTCAGTTTTTCCAACGCTTTTACTTTTGTTTCAGCGCTCATCCAGTCAAGATTTTTAATTCTATCAGTAAAAGTTTGCACCATATTATTTACCAGGTCCTGCATGCGCTGTTTAGCCTCCGGCTTAAAATATTTCGCAACATATAATTGTCCTAACAGATCGCCGAGTTGCCTGTCAATTAGATTGCTGAATCTTTGCCAGCGTGGTGTTTCTACTTTTTGTCCGGTTAATATTTGCGTAAAAGAAAAATCTTCTTTTTCAAATGCATCATTGAGATAAGGTGCAGCGCTGCTTATTATTTTCCATTTTAAATAAGTTTTCCAATCGTCCAAAGGCAATGCAGAAATAAGAACATCAGCCGTTTTGAAAAAAGAAGGATTGTTGGTTAGAATACTATCAGCTCCATTCACTTCAAATTTCACCAATAATTCTTTCCAATTCAAAGATGGAGTTGAAGCAGAAAAATCTTTTACAGAAAATTTATTGTAAGTTTTATCGGGGTCGCGCATTTCAACGCGGCTTAATTGCGCTTTTGCCAATGCTGTTTCAATGCGCATAATGGCATCGGCGTGAGATGCAGCAGCAGCAGGGCTTTCGCCAATAAGTTGAAACATATTTTTTAAGTGCTCTGCATAAGCCGTGCGTATTTTTGTGCTGCGTTTATCATTCTTAAAATAATAATCTCTATCAGGCAATGAAGTTCCGCCCTGGCTGAATTGCGGAATATATTGATTCACATTTTTATCATCCTGGCCAACGCTAAAACCAAATAAAGCGCCGCCCAAGCTGTGTGTGCGGTCGTAAGTTATTTCGTCTAAAATTCCTGCGACATTATTGATCGCATCAATGCGTTGCAGATCTGCTTTGATTGGTTCATAACCCAATTTATTTAAACCAGCGCTATCCATTCCGCTGGTATAAAAATCACCAATCATCTGGTGAAGCCTGTCAACATTTGTTTTTGTAACTGCTTCTTCCAACAAAGATTTTATACGTTGACTACTTTGCTCACGCAATTCATCAAAACTTCCCCAACGGGTTTTAGATGGAGGCACGGGATTATTTTTTATCCAATTTCCATTTACGTATTCGTAAAAATTATCGCCGGGTTTTATGCCCAGATCCATATTGGCTTTGTCAATGAATTTGTGGGTTTTCTTTTTTGGCGGAATAAAACTGAATGCAAATATTACCATTAATGCAAACCATAGATAGCCGGGGAATTTTCTCATGTCAAGAATTTTTAGGACTGCTAAGTTAAGGTTTGAAATGTTTTAACGCGCAGTTTGCGGATAAACGGGTTCTATTTAATAATAACGGGCGAATGAATGATGATAATTAAGTTTGTTTTATGAATTTTGGAAAATGAAAAAGAATTCTCTCCTGGTTTTATTAGTTGCAATTATATTTCTGCAATCCTGTTCGTCATCCAACAATATTTCAAAAACAGTAAATAAAGAAATATTACAGCAGCAAGATTTGAAATCTGCACATATCGGCATCAGCATTTTTGATATTGCTTCAAATTCTTTTTTATATAATTACCAGGGAGAAAAATATTTCGTTCCGGCGAGTAATACCAAATTGTTTTCATTATATGCCGGTATGAAGTATTTAGGAGATTCATTAATTGGCATTCGATATTTTGAGACCGACACGAGCATAATGATTTTACCAACAGGTGATCCGACATTGTTACATCGCGACTTTCTCAATCAACCCGTGATTGATTTCTTAAAAAAGAAAAACAAAAACATTTATATCACAGATGAAAGCTGGAAAGAAATAGGATTGGGCTCTGGCTGGAGTTGGGATGATTATAATGATGATTATTCGGTAGAAAGAAGTCCCATGCCGGTTTATGGAAATTTTATTCAATGGGCGCAAAGCAAAGATGCAAAAGGTGAGTTCAGCAGTTTTTCCATTCCGGATATAAACTGGAAAGTAGATTTTGCAGATTCAACAGGCAAAGAATTTTTTGTGAAAAGAAATTTTTCTGAAAACGTTTTTGTCATAACACAAGGAACAGAAGAATACAAACAACAGGATGTGCCGTTTGTTACTAACGGATTAAAATCAACAATTGAATTATTAAAAGATACAGTTAGCAAAAATATATTTCTCCGTCATTTCTTACTTACCACTCACCACCTGCCACTCGCCATTTTACATTCTCAACCCACAGATTCTCTTTTCAAACCAATGATGTACCGCAGTGACAACTTTTTTGCCGAGCAAACATTATTAATGGCAAGCAACGAATTTTTGGGTTTTATGAATGATGAAAAAATTATTGATACATTATTGAAAACAGACTTGAAAGATCTTCCGCAAAAGCCTGTTTGGGTTGATGGCAGTGGATTAAGCCGTTACAATTTATTTTCTCCGCAGGATTTTATTTGGCTTCTCATCAAAATGAAAAATGAATTTGGATTAGAAAGATTAAAAAAAATATTACCAACCGGCGGAGCTGGAACGTTAGGCTATTATTATAAACAAGATAGCGGACATATCTATGCAAAAACCGGAAGCATGTCCGGCGTAATTTGCCTGAGCGGATATTTAATCACACAAAAAAATCACCTGCTTATTTTTTCTGTGCTTGTAAATAATTGTAACGGAAGCGGTTCTGCGATACGCATGGCGGTTGCAAAATTCCTGGAATCTATTCTTTCTAAATATTAATTTCTTAAAATTTTTTTTAGTTACCCAACGTTTTGTTATTGGCAACCCGTAAATGATTTTACGACTGACTGACCTAAAAAATTATTTTATTCATTAATCATTCAAACTGACACTATGTTACGCAAAAATTATCTTTTCCTATTTCTGGTTTTATTATTGGCTACGGCATGTAAAAAACACAGCGTTTCTCATAAAACGCTAACGCTGCAGCCTACTGATAATCCTACTGAAGTTCACATATATGGCAACAATACCGGCGTTGAGGGATCAACCCCTTTATCTCCTGAACTTGATGGCGCCGCCTGGACACAGAATGGCGATACAGTGGGTGTTCGGGCAGCCTTGCAATTTGATTTGAGCGGTATTCCTGCAAGTGCTGTCATTGACAGCTCAAGACTTACACTTTATTCCAATCCAACACCACTTAACGGCAATATGGTAGATGCTAATTTCGGAACAGATAATACATTGTTGATTCAACAAATTACGGCTCCATGGACTGCAAGTATGGTAAGATGGACAAACCAACCCATTGCAACCTCAACGGGTGAAATAATTATTCCTTCAACCACCCAAAGTTTTCTTGATTTGCCGAACATAGATGTTACATCAATGGTGAGCAACATGGTCAAGAACAATACTAATTATGGATTTTTGATCCGCCTGCAAACTGAAGTAGCATATAATTCTCGCATGTTTTGTTCGAGCAAATACAGCGATACAACCAAACATCCGAAAATTGCGGTTTGGTATCATACGAGCGATTAATTATAAAACAATATTGCCATTAAACCTTGCTGAATGCAGAAGATGACATACAGGAGTTGATTGAAGGTTGTAAAAAAAACAACCGGAAAGCGCAGGAGCTTTTATACAAAAAGTTTTATGAAGCTATGTCATCTTTGTGCATCAGGTATATCAGTAATCAGCAGGATGCAATGCAGGTATTGAATGATGGGTTTTTAAAGGTCTTCAAAAATATTGATTCGTACAGTCCTTATAAAGCCGGTTTGTATACCTGGATAAGAAAGATAATCATTAATACTGCGCTCGATTTTTTAAGAAAAAAACCCTTGCTTTACTCACGCGACTTATCTGGTATAGAAGAGGAATCTTCGATTGAAAACAGCATTATACAAAAAATGAATGCTGATGATTTGTTGAACATCATAAAGCAACTGCCGCCGGCTACGCAACTTGTATTTAATCTTTATACGGTAGAAGGATTTAGTCATATCGAAATAGCGGAAATTCTGAACATCAGTGAAGGTACAAGCAGGTGGCACCTGAGTGATGCGAGGCGACAGCTTAAACAGATGATACCCCTAAAGAAAATAAGATCATGAACGAACACGTAAAAAATATTAACCCTTGGGCGGAGAAGCTGGAACAAATAAATGTGCCAAATGCCGACGCATCCTGGCAGGATATGCATACAGCATTGGATCTGCACATGCCTGATAAAAAAAGGAAAAGGCGGAAATTTTTCTTTTGGATGATCTTCTTAAGCTCGCTTGCGGCTCTTTTGTTTTTTGCAGATATAATTTGTTTTAAAAAATCTCCTCAGAAAAAAAATGTACTTTCTGATAATCATACTACAATTACTAAAAAAGAAAATGATTCAAAAAATAATTCATCATCAGATTCATCAGAAATTAATAACAAAATGCAGAATAAACATCAACCTGATAAAATCCTAACCGATCAAAAAACTATTGTTGATAAGAAAAAAGCTGGTAATAAAACTATCAT
>DATHPY010000622.1:0-2784 GCA_035483315.1 Puia sp.
CACGTAAGCACAATGGTTATCGCTGTAAAAAATACTTTCGAAAGACGGATCGGCATTTGGCCGGCAGGTTTTGATAAGGATGATGTAATGTGGTGCAATACTGCATTTGGAGATTATCCTTCTTATCTCCCCTCTCAGCAAGGAGAGGGGTCGGGGGTGAGGCATAGCTTCGCAGGTTGGATGTTGCTCAACTACAACAAGCCAGTCTCAGTTTCGTCTACTCATGGTAGTTATACCGCCAATAATGCAGTTGATGAAAATATAAAAACATACTGGAGTGCAGCAACAGCAAACAAAGATGAATGGATAATCTCTGATCTGGGTAATGTTTCAACAGTTAACGCAGTTCAAATAAATTATGCTGACCAGGATGTGGATAGCAATCGTCTTGGAAAAATTAACGATCAGTATCATCAATATATTTTATTTTATTCTGTTGATGGAAAGAAATGGAATGTACTGATTGATAAAAGCAATAACAAAACAGATGTGCCACATGATTATGTCGAACTTGCAAACCCAATACAGGCAAGGCTTATAAAGCTGGTGAACATTCACATGCCAACAGGAAAATTTGCCATCAGCGGATTGCGCGTGTTCGGAAATGGTAATGGAGCAAAACCGGATTCAGTAAAACAGTTCATCGTTTTGCGAACTGAAAAAGATAAACGCAGCGCATTAATAAAATGGAGCCCGGTGAATAATGCGTATGCCTATAATATTTATTATGGAATTGCTCCGGATAAATTATATAATTGTATTATGGTGTATAACGATAACACTTATTGGTTCAAAGCCATGGATAAATTAAGAACTTATTATTTTTCCATTGAAGCAATTAATGAAAATGGTGTGTCGGAAAAAACAAGTATTTTAAAAGCTGAATAAATCATCATGAAAATAAAAATTGTATTATCGTCAGTTATTTCTTTGCTCTTGATCTTTGCGGATACAACTTTTGTAAAAGCGCAACCTTTTATTTCTGATATTCAAAATTTCAAAAAGCAAGACAGTATTAATCCTCCGCCGCAACACCCCATTTTATTTGTAGGCAGTTCATCTTTTACAAAATGGACAGATGTTCAATCGTATTTTCCAAAATATACAATTATCAATCGTGGGTTTGGAGGTTCATCGTTACCGGATATTATTCGTTATGCAAACGATATCATTTTTCCATATCATCCAAAACAGGTTGTAATTTATTGCGGAGATAATGACCTGGCTTTTTCTGATAGCGTTACATCAAGAATGGTTTTTAATCGTGTCAGAAAATTATTTCTTTTGATAAGAGAAAAAATGCCGAACGAAAATATTGTTTATATCTCTATCAAACCAAGTCCGAGTCGTGTGCGTTTGATACCGAAAGTTGTGGAAGCGAATAATATGATAAAACAATTTTTAGCAGAGCAAAAAAATGCATTGTTTGTTGATGTGTATCATTTAATGCTTGATAAAGATGGAAAACCAATTGATGATATTTTTATTCAGGATAAATTGCACATGAA
The DNA here is from genome assembly GCA_035483315.1 of Puia sp. Classification (GTDB taxonomy): domain Bacteria; phylum Bacteroidota; class Bacteroidia; order Chitinophagales; family Chitinophagaceae; genus Puia. The sequence continues at coordinate 1,509 of DATHPY010000622.1, forward strand.
TGCAAAAGGCTATGCCATCTGGCAAAAAGCAATTGAACCTTATCTGTTAAAAAATTGATGATTAATAATTTGTTAGAATATAGAAACACATTCAAATGATGAATTAGAAGAACAAATGTTTGGCAAAGTTATGAAGCACCGTCCTTCTCCGTGCGGAGAAGGATAAGAGGATGAGGCTAACAGCAACGCACAACCGAAAGCATAATTCGTGTCACAAACTAAAATATAACGCCAAATGAAAAAAATTTCTTTCTTAATAATTGTATTGATGATCGCACTTTCGCGATCGAACGCGCAAAATGCAAAGATGGATGCATTTGTTGCTGACCTGATGAATAAAATGACGATTGATGAAAAAATTGGTCAGCTAAATTTAGTTACACCCGGCGGCGCAGTTACGGGCGCTGTAGTTAGTAAAGATGTTGATACAAAGATCCGCAACGGGCAAGTTGGTGGATTGTTTGGAATTACCGGTCCGTCGCAGGTTCACAAAGCGCAGGAAATTGCAGTGAATAATTCTCGCCTGCACATTCCTTTACTTTTTGGATTGGATGTTATTCACGGACACAGAACAATTTTTCCAATTCCACTCGGTTTGTCTTGCAGTTGGGATACTGCATTGATTGAACGGAGTGCGCGCATTGCTGCAATAGAAGCGAGCGCCGATGGATTGGATTGGGCTTTTTCGCCGATGGTTGATATTGCCCGCGATCCGCGCTGGGGGCGTATTTCAGAAGGCGCGGGCGAGGACCCATTTCTTGGTTCGCAAATTGCAAAAGCAATGGTGATCGGTTACCAGGGAAATGATCTTACCAGGAATGATGTAGTAATGGCTTGCGTAAAACATTTTGCATTATATGGCGCTGCTGATGGCGGTCGTGATTACAACACAACGGATATGAGCCGCATAAAAATGTATCAATACTATTTGCCTCCTTATAAAGCCGCAATTGATGCGGGTGTTGGCAGCGTCATGAGTTCTTTTAATGAAATAGATGGAATTCCTGCGACAGGAAATAAATGGTTGATGACGGATCTGTTGCGCAAACAATGGGGCTTTAAAGGATTTGTTGTTACAGATTATACCGCGACAAATGAAATGAGCGCGCATGGTGAAGGCGACCTGCAAACCGTATCTGCACTGGCTTTGAACGCAGGCGTTGATATGGATATGGTCAGCGAAGGATTTCTTGCCACACTAAAAAAATCTTTGCAGGAAGGAAAAGTAACAGAAAAAGGAATCAATGAAGCATGCAAAAGAATTCTGGAAGCAAAA
>DATHPY010000623.1:0-3696 GCA_035483315.1 Puia sp.
AACATGCTTATATTTTCGCAGATTGGAATTGTGCTGGAAATTATTTGTTTCACTGCAGGCTTAAGTTACAAAAGCAAATCAGCTGAAGAAGAAAAAATAAAAAGTCAGCAAAATCTTATCGAACAATTAAAAGCAAATGAAATTCTGCAATCGCGCATGCAGAATATCCGCAACAAAATTGCGCAGGATCTGCATGATGATATCGGCTCAACATTAAGTTCCATTTCTATTCTAAGCGATCTGGCATTAAAAGAAAAAAACATCGAGCAGTCAAATGAAGTAATAAGTGAGATAAAAAATAATTCCATCACGCTAATGGAAAAAATGGATGATATCGTTTGGAGCATCAATCCAAAAAACGATTCGCTCGAAAATTTATTAATACGCACCAAAAGATTTGCCACTCAGCTATTCGAAGCAAAAGAAATTGATTACACGATTGAAATTGATGACAACATTGTTGAAGTGAGACTTCCGATGGATTATCGTCAGCATATTTATCTTATTTTAAAAGAAGCGATAAATAATCTTGTGAAATATTCGCAGGCAACAAAAGCAGAGATCAGAGTTTGTTGTAATAATAATTTGCTTGAGTTGTCTATAACTGATGATGGCAAAGGTTTCATTCAACAAAAATCGCTCAACGGGAATGGAATATTAAGTATGAAAAGTCGCGCGCTGTTAATGAACGCGGAATTGATTATTAATTCCGAATTAAATACAGGAACGGAAATTTTATTAAAAGTGGAGACGTGAACGTCAATGGTCAATAGGGTGTAAGTATTTAAAAATTCAAAACTATTAATGACTTTCAAATTTTATTGCAAATATTCACAACTCACCATTGACCATTCACAATTAAAATTCATATAAACATCCGATGAAACAATCAAAAACAATTCATCAACTTTGAACGAATGATCAAAATAGCCATTGTTGAAGACAACACAGCTTTGCGCAACAGCCTTTGCAATTTGTTTGATAAAACAGAAGGCATGAAATGTGTTGCTTCGTTAAACAATTTGCTGAATGTAGTGAGTGAAATAGGAAAAGCAAAACCTGATGTGATACTGATGGATATTGGGCTTCCGCATATTTCAGGAATTGAAGGCGTGCGCACAGTGAAAACAAATTTTCCAGACATACAAGTGATGATGTTCACTGTTTTTGAAGAAGATGATAAAATTTTTGATGCTATTAAAGCCGGCGCTTCCGGTTATCTTTTAAAGAAAACTCTGCCAGAAGAAATTATTGAAGCGATAAAAGAATTGTATCATGGTGGTGCGCCGATGAGTGCAAGCATCGCAAGAAAAGTAATTCAATCTTTTCAACACAAACCACAGGAAGATGAATTGGAAGATTATCAATTAACAGTGAGAGAAAATGAAATTCTTTACTCTTTATTTGATGGATCAAGCTATAAAAAAATTGCAGAAAAGTATTGTGTAAGCATAAGTACCATCCGTACGCACATCTGCAATATTTATCATAAATTACATGTAAACTCGAAAACAGAGGCCGTTGCTAAAATCCTGAAAAGATGAAAGGTGTAAGGCATAAGGCAACTAATAAACCTTATACCCTACACCTAACTTCTTCTACCTCTTTCCCACAAAATCATATATTCATCCTATTGTCTCAACAGTCTTAATTTTCTTTCTTTGAAAATAAAAAAAGTATGAAAACAAAAATCTTTCTAACTGCCATTACTTCTTTTCTTTTTTTGCAGCTAACTGTTGCGCAGGTAAATGATCCGGGCCAGGTTGCAAAAGATGCGGCAACAAATAATACAAACAGCAACATGAATAACGCTGCGAACAATAGCGTTAATAAAGTCGAGAATGGTATAAAAGGACTTTTTAAAAAGAAAAATAAAACTGTTAAAACTGATTCGAGCCAAACACAAACAACTGCTACGGCTGCGACAAATTCAGGTAGCAACAACACTTCAGCTTCAGCAGTTCCCGATATCAAAACATACCAGAATTATGATTTTGTACCCGGCGATTCCATCGTTTTTTATGATGATTTCATCGGCGACCGGGATGGCGAATTTCCTTCGCACTGGGATCTGGAAAAAGGACAAGCGGTGTTGAATAAAGTTGCCGGCACGCCTGCATTTTTTTTAACTGAAGGAAATTATGCGCAGGTTTATCCATTAATGAAAACGCCGCATTATTTGTCAAATACATTTACTGTAGAGTTTGATTATTATGCAAAAGACGGCGCTTATGGAATTATTTGTTTTTTGAAAAGTATTAATAAAGATGGCAACGATATTTCAGGTGATGTTACTTTCTCGCCTCACGGTAATGTTGAAACAGGATATTTTCCAAAAGATTTTAGCGCAGATTTTCCTGGCGGCGGTAATGGTTTTGCAGGTAAATGGCATCACGCAGCGATCATTATGAAGAATAACCAGATGAAATGTTATGTTGATCAGTATAGAGTTTTAATAATGCCTAATGTTGGTGTAAAGCCCTATGCGTTTGGCTTTGGTGGAATTGGATCGCAGGATAATCCCATCATTTTTAAAAATGTGCGCGCTGCAAATGGCGGCAATATGAATATGATCGGGCAAAAATTTACCGCGGCAAAAATTGTAACACACGGAATTAATTTTGATATTGACAAAGCAACCATCAAACCGGAAAGTATGGGCACGCTGAATATGATCGTTCAAGTGTTGAAAGACAATCTCGACATTAAATTTGAAGTTGACGGACACACAGATAATTCAGGAACTGCGCCACATAATCTCACATTATCTCAGCAACGCGCGGATGCAGTAAAAGCGCAATTGACAACTATGGGCGTTGATGCTTCCCGTCTCACGTCAAAAGGCTTTGGCGATACAAAACCGATCGCTGATAATAATTCTGTCGAAGGAAAAGCAAACAACCGCAGAGTGGAATTTGTGAAAATGTAAAGTTTCACTTTTAGTTTTTAGTTTTTTATTATTAGTTTTTTAATACCAGCATTAGTTTTCATGGCATCACCGTTGCGTCGCAATCCTTTCATCGGCAGAATATGAATTGAGCTATCGGTTTAAATTTTAAATCTCAAATTTTTTCGAACAGCATTACTAATAAAAAGACCTACGCAAACTTATCCCAAAATAAATCTCATCTCCAAAAACACCAACATGAAAAAACTTTTCGGCTTATTTTATTTTACATTCATCATTTCATCATTAACAGCGCAGAAATGTCTCAACATAAATGTAACAACAATGATGAGCGGGTTGAATTTGCCGGGTTCATGTGCGAATTCTTTCGGCGCGTGTTCAACCAAAGCTAACGACCATGGACAAACGCAGATTACCGGTTATGGCGGTGATCTAATACAATTGGACACGCTTACAACACGCACCATGCGGGATTTTACAATGGCTTCTGTAACAAATATGGGTGGACAAATGTCTTCACCACAAAATCCTGATGAGGCAAAAGCGTTAGCTGAAAAATTAAAAAGCATGACGCCAGAGCAACAAAAACAATGGGCAATGCAAATGGCTCAGCAAAATCAACAACAATACGCTAATGCAAACGCCATACATGATGATGCAGCGACATCCAAACTCGTTATGCAAACAAATGATATGGCAGTGAATCAGCTCTCAGCATTAAACCGTGAGTTCGCTGCCAAATTAAGGGACATAATGGATGCATCTTCAAAAGAAGTTTCAGCAATAAA
>DATHPY010000624.1:0-3771 GCA_035483315.1 Puia sp.
TTAGCGAATTACACAAATTAGTTTCAAGATGAAATAATAATTTAGGTACTCTATCCTAAAAAATAAAACGGGGCTGAGAACAGTCCCGTTTTTTCTACTACACATGAGAGAGGTTTAGTCTGTATCAATTGTAAACCTTCCGTTCTTTTTATAAATTCTGGTGTTATCTTCTTTAAAATAACCTTTGTATTTGTCTGTTATTTCGGGCGATTGTTTTTTGCCGTTGATGTACAGTTCATCGTCTTGATATTTTATACTGTAATCTTCTTTAGTGTTGATGAGCCCATCTTTTTCCAGTCCATCAATTAATTCGCGGTAATCTTTTAATTCTTCTTTTGCTTTTTCAATTCCTTCTTTAGCATTATCCATTTGTTCTTTTAAATCCACTTTGTTTTTTTCCATTTCATCTTTCGCATTTTCCAGTTCTTTTTTTACTCCATGCATATTTATTTTTTTGGCCGCATCTATACTTTCACGAAATTCTTTACTGTTCATTTGTTCTTTTGCAGCCTCAAGTCCGCATTTCACTTCTTCGTTTATCTTATCGGCGTCAACGTATTCATCAAGATGCCGCATAGCACGTTCAGTTTCTCTGCTGATCTTTTCGAAATCAATATTTTTCATCGCATCATCAACCTGGCGTTGCACTTTTTCCATATCAATCTCATGATCTTTCATTTCTGCGTTAACCTTGTCCATGGAAGATTGAATTTGTTTCTGAATTTTATTCCAGTCAATATTTTCCATTTTATTATCAATGTGTTTCAACGCTTCGTCTAATTTGAGCATTGCTTTGTCAAGATCTTTTTCATCCCGCATGTCATCAAATTCATTATGATGGTGATGTTTTGAAGGAATCGTATCCTGAATTTGATGATTATTATTTGCATTTCCTGCGCCGGCGTTTTGCCACGCAATTGTTGTAACGGCAATGCCTACCGGAATCATGGCTAAAAGCCAATGCCGTGTTTTAAAGTGAAATGACATAAAAGGATTTTTTAGAAGTTAGTTATATACGACGTTATTCGTATAAAAGTACGATGTGGTTCGTAAAATGTTGCATGCCAAAGAAAAAATATTTTTTTTTTAACAATTAAATCATCTGCCGACGGATGGAACAACAGGCAGACTTTCATTGCCGTCCTCGCTTACAGACTGAACGGCGAAAAAATAATTGTCTTTGGAATATGGCAAATGAATTTCCGTTTGCATGGTAAATATCTTTGATTGCCATTGGGCGGAAGTTGTTTCACGCATTAATATATAGTAGCCTTTTATTTTGCCTGTTGCTGAAGCTTTCCAATATAAATAAGTAGAGTTGGTAAGATTTTTTATGTCAATTTTTACATCTTGCGGTTGTGATGGAGATTTAGCAAGATTAGCAAGATTAGAAAGATTAAGCGCCGTATTTTTTCGCAAGTATTCGTAATCCATAAATTCCGGCAAATCTCCATACTGAATATTTTTTTCCGCGCGGACATCCTGGTGCTGATGATAATAATTTTCATTCATTTCGGTGATACGCACAGCAGTAAATCCCTTTTGCAAAAAAGGAATATGATCGCCGCCACGCAAAAAACGATCCGCGCGATATACCATTACTACATCAAGATTGGCGACATAACGTTCACCAATTTCCTTTACATATCTTGCCAGTTGCCTGCTTGCTCCATCATTTTCCAATCCATATTGACGAATCGCCGAAGCTTTTTTATCTAACTCATAAGCTGGCAATCCTTCACTGAAAATGCGCACTTTATTATTTGCCGTTATATTCGTTTCATTGCTGTTGTTGCTGCCCATAATATCATTATTAAGCATGGCTTCAACATTCCAGTTATTTTGTTTTGCTCTTTCCGCCAAATGTTCGCTGCCGAATAAACCTTGTTCTTCTCCGCATACAGAAACAAAAATTATAGTTGCCGGAAAAGAATATTTGCTCATCACGCGCGCGCATTCAATAACAGCAGAAGTCCCGCTGCCATCATCATTTGCGCCCGGCGCATCGGAAGTATGGTTCAACGGATCAGTAACGCGGCTATCCATGTGCCCGCTGATAATAAAAATTCTTTTGTCTGCTGTATCGGTTCCGTGAAGAATTGCCATTGCATTTCCCATATCTGCATTTACATCAACACGTTTGCCATCTGCAGGTAATATCCATTTATCTAATTCGACAGTCATGTTTTTATTATTCGCTGCAAAGTTTTTGAATTCAGAGATTATCCATTCGCGTGCGGCGCCGATTCCTTTTTTTGCGTCGGTTGTTGTGCTTAATGTGTGGCGCGTTCCAAAACTGACTAATTTATTTATATAAGATTTTAAGCTGTCCGCATTTATTTCACTGACCATTTTTTCAATTGCAGGATCTCTTTGAATTATTACCTGTGCGTTGACATTAGTAATGATAACAAAGGCAATTAGTGTTGATGTGAATTTTTTCATGCTATTAATTTACGTTAAAAATAAATTTAAGAATCCCGGAATGATACATTTTATTTTACCGCAGATTGCGCAGAGTACGTTGAGAAAGAATGTTTCTCGCAAAGACGCCAAGGCGCAAAGGCGCAAAGATATTTTCCCGCAGAAGCGCGGAGTTCGCAGAGAGTACAAAGACCTGACAGGTCTTGAACTTGCCGATCATAAAACAGAGCTTAATAGCAGCACTACAGACCAACAGATTGCGACGCAACGATGACGCTATGAAAAACCGAAGGCGGTATTAAAAAACAATTTCTCGTTAAACAATTTGAATTCCTCAATGAAAAAACTAAAAACTCAAACCTGTTATCCTTTTCTCAATGCCCATTTCAGCATTTCTCTCCATGTTGGTTTTTTGCCGTATAATAAAATTCCGGTGCGATAAATTTTTGCGGCGAGCCACGATGTAAATAAAAATCCGGCGACTAATAATGTCATTGACAAACCGAGTTGCCACCACGGAACTGTGCCCGGAACTCCGAATGGAATTCGCGACATCATAATTATTGGTGAACTAAATGGAATGATGCTTGCCCAAACAGATAAGTTACTCGAGGGCGCATAAATTGAAGTGGTCATTATCACGAACGAGAGAACGATCGGCATAGTGAGCGGCAATGAAAGTGATTGCGCTTCCTGTGCATCTTCATTAACAACACTGCCGACTGCTGCAAATAATGCTGAATAAAAAAGATAGCCGCCGGTGAAATAAAATACAAAACAAAATGCGATCAATATCCATTTAGTTCCGGCAAATGCATGTTTCAACTGATCAATTTTTGAAAGGGCTTCACTGCTTTGCGCTGAATTTGCGTTGGGCATATTTTGAGTTGCGTGTTGTACTTGTTGCATTGTGTCGTGCGGCAAAAGTGCAGTTGCCACTGATGACAATACGATTATTAAAACAATCCACATAAAAAATTGTGTGAGACCGACGGCAGCAATGCCTGTAATTTTTCCCATCATCATTTGAAATGGTTTTACTGAACTCACCATCACTTCTGCAATACGATTTGTTTTTTCTTCCATTACGCCGCGCATCACCATCATTCCGTAGATCATCATGGTAATATAAATTATCATGCCGCTTGAAAACCCGATTATATACGAAGGCCAAAAGTTTGATTGTTGAATTTTTCCTTCTTTCTGCTGATACGCGTTAAATTCAAATACATCAGTTACTGAAGTTTCAAGAATTGAATCAACTGCACTTTTGTCGAATTTTTTTTCCTTAAATAATTTTTTTTGCAATGCAGCGCCCAATTGACTTTTTATATATTCTTCAGAAGC
>DATHPY010000625.1:0-5473 GCA_035483315.1 Puia sp.
GAACTGTTTATAGTTTGCACCATCTCTATATAAATAACAAAACTTGATGTTCATAAAACAGATTTATTTGCAAATTACAAAATGACACTTAAAGTCCCTTGACTCATAAGCCACAATATTTGACCTTCTAGACATGGATATTAAATTAAAAGTTGGCCAAAGAATAAAAGAACTCCGCAAAGAATTGGAACTATCGCAAGAAGCGCTTGCACTAAAAGCCGAAGTTGATAGAACGTATATGACAGATGTTGAAAATGGCAGGCGAAATATTTCAATAGAAATTTTAGAAAAAATTATCAAAGCTCTTGAAGTTTCTTCGCAGAGTTTTTTAACAGCAAAGAGTTTAAAAAGCAATGATACATCCTGGAGATATTATTTCGCACGCAGAAATGTGTTTACAAGAAGGCGTCAGTTTACAACGAAGAATGAACTTTCGGTTAAAAGGAGGGACATCTGTTTTTCTAATGTCAGTACGAAAAGACGCACCATATAATGATAAAGTAAATGAAGACGGGAAAATTTTAATTTATGAAGGACATGATGGCAAAAAGGGTGGCAAAATATCCTAGGGAAGTTGATCAACCAATGAAAACTCCAAATGGCAATTTGATCGAAAATGGAAAATTTTTTGAAGCTGCAAGAAAGTATAAAAAAGATTTACAACCGGTTGAATTGATAAAGGTTTATGAAAAAATAAAGGATGGTATTTGGGTTTATAAGGTGTATTTGAATTAGTAGACGCATGGATTGAAAAATCGAACGAAAGAAAAGTTTTCAAATTTAAACTACAAATAACTGATAAAACAATAGATCAAAAAAAACAAAGAATAAAAGAAATACAAGAACTCGACCACAACAGAATGATTCCTACTTCTATTAATTTAGAAGTATGGAAAAGAGATAAACAACGGTGCGTACAATGTGGTAGTACGGACAATTTACATTTCGATCACATCTTACCCTATTCGAAAGGCGGAATTTCTTTGAAAGTAGAAAATATTCAATTGCTCTGTACAAGACATAACTTATCAAAAAGCGATAAAATTATATAATTACAGTAGAAGAAGATTCATCAATATTCGAAAAAAAATCCTACACTATTGTTTTGCCAGCCTGATCATCACTTCCAGCGATCTTTCCACATCATCATCAGTAGTTGCGTATGAACTAACGCTGATGCGCATTGCCGGTTTTCCCTGCCAGGTCGTTCCGCCACACCAACAGGTTCCGTCTTCCTGAATTTTTTTTATGATGTTGTTCTTCGTTTCCGCATCTCCGAAATTTACCAGCACCTGGTTCAATTCCACTTCATTCAAAATTAAAAAACCCGCCTGCTGCAAACCTTCCGCAAAACGTTTTGCCTGACGGCAATTTTTTTCTATCAATTCAGCCAATCCCCTTTTCCCAAGAGATTTTAACGCAGCCCAAACAGCTATACCTCTTGCCTGTCGCGACATTTCAGGAACATACTGAAATGGTTCACGCATACTTATCTCCGGCAAATAAGCAGCCGTTGCAGACATGGCTTCAAAAAGAATTTGTTTGTGTTTTACAAAAGCAAAACCGCTGTCGTAAGGAACGTTGAGCCATTTGTGCGCATCAGTTGCCCACGAATCTGCGAGTTCAATTCCTTTCATCAAATGTTTTTTCTCTGGCGACGCGGCAGCCCACAAACCAAATGCGCCGTCAACATGTATCCACGTGTTCTCACTTTTTACACGGTCATAAATTTCTTCCAGCGGATCGAAGGCACCTGAATTTACATTGCCGGATTGTACACACACAACTGTTGGTCCTTTGATTGCAGGAATTTTTTCTGCGATCAGTCGCCCCTGCGCGTCAACAGGCACACGGATAATTCTGTCCCGCCCAAAACCCAGCATGCTCAATGCTTTCAGCAAACTCACATGCAATTCATCACCGGCAATCACGGTTATTTCCGGGGCGTGAAATAATCCCTGCGACTGTACATCCCATTCTTGCTTTTTTAATAATGCATGTCGCGCAGCCGCAAGACCGGTAAAGTTTGCCATAGTTGCGCCAGTCACAAATGCCGTAACGGTATCTTCGGGTAGGCATAACAGTGAGACGAGCCAGTTACTGCTGATCTCTTCCAGCAATGATGCGACCGGTGACATGATGGAGAGGGCTCCGTTTTGATCCCAAACTGTTGCAAGTAATTTTGCACTCATCGCGGCCTGTAGCGAACTGCCGGTCACGAAACCAAAATATCTTCCGCCTGTAGTTTTTACTGTTGCGGGTGAACCGTATTCGTCAAGCAATGATAATACTGTTGCTGCGTCAATTGATTCGTTCTGCAAGGGAGAATTTAAATGTTGCAACGCTTTGATTGCTGATGCGTGCGGATACACAGGCTGATTGTCTTTTTCAGCTAAATATTTTTTTGCTCTTTCGGAGAAGTCGTCGAGTAAATTCATAACTATTTTTTGTTTGTTCTTTTTTCTTGATAAAAAAAACCAAAAAATCAAGGCTCCAGAAAAATGACTAAAATTTATTTCATTACGCTACAACGAACGATGCTCCGATGAGCGATAGAATAATATTGAGCAATTACTAATTTGTGCATTTGAATAGATCTCATCCCGTTCGTTGCTTAACGCTTCATTCAATAAATTTCTTAACGTCATTTTTCTGATGCCGGTTCAACAATGAACTTCTTGTCCTTTTATCTAATTTAAAAAATTATATTTCTTTCTTTCTCACCATTGTTAATATAGTTGCTAATCCAACGAGTTCATTTGTTTCATCAAAAATTTCTACGAGCCATTTTACGATGCCACGCGGAATATCGGTTTCTTCTTTCTTGTCCTGCGAAGTTTTTTCTTTACAGGTAAAACGAATATAAATTTCCGCACCTGGATAAACCGGTTTGGTAAACCGCAATTCATCAATACCATAATTCAACAGTACAGGATTTTTTTCATAGCTGTCAACAAACAATCCGGCAGCAGCGCTCATGATAAAATATCCGTGCGCAACTTGCCGCTCGAATATAGTATCTGTAAAATCAGTTTGCGTGAGATGCGCGTAAAAATGATCGCCGCTCAGATCGGCAAACTTATTTATGTCATCACTGGTAATAATTCTTTTTTCAGTGATTATCTGATCGCCGATCTGTAATTCTTCAAAATATTTTTTGAAAGGATGAATGGTACTCGTGTTTCCTTTTGCGTATTGCTGATATTGATCGGTGACGGCAGTGATACTTGTTGGCGAACCCTGCACCGCAACACGCTGCATATAATGTTTCACACCGCGGATGCCGCCCATTTCTTCACCGCCGCCCGCACGTCCGGGGCCGCCATGAACAAGAGAAGGTAATGGCGAACCATGACCCGTACTTTCTTTCGCGCATTCATTATTCAATATCAATATTCTTCCGTGATGCGTTGCTGCGCCGAGAACATATTGTTTTGCAATTTTATTATCGGCAGTTACAATAGTGCTGCACAAAGAACCTTTTCCTTTTTTTGAAAGCTCGATGGCTTCATCAAAATTTTTGTAAGGCATGATAGTCGACACCGGGCCGAACGCTTCTACTTCGTGAGACGCATTTGATGCAAAAGGTTTTTCATTCAATAATAAAACAGGACTGATGAACGCACCTTTCTGTGCATCTGCATCAATTGTTTCCACACTATCCAAACTTCCATAAATAATTTGTGAAGAAACGAGCAGTTTTTGAATTTGATTTTTTACTTCAGTGCGTTGTATTAATCCCGCGAGAGAACCCATGCGCACTTTTTCATTGAGCGGATTACCAACTGTTGTTTGAGAAAGCGATTGGCTGATCGCTTTCCACGCATCTTCCATTTTATTTTCAGGAACAAAAATTCTGCGGATGGCTGTACATTTTTGTCCGGCTTTTGTGGTCATTTCTTTTCTTATCTCTTTAATAAAAATATCCCACTCCGGCATTTGTGGCGTAACGTCGTTGCCAAGCACAATGCAATTAAGTGAATCCGCTTCCATCGTGAACGGAACATTTTCTTTGAGAATTTTTTTCTGCGATCTCAACATCAACCCTGTTGAAGCGGAACCGGTAAATGTTATTACATCCTGCGAAGTGACATGCTCCAGCAGATCGCCGGCACTGCCACAGATCAGTTGCAGCGCGCCTTCGGAAAGAATATTGGATGTGATAATTTCTTTTACTACAGCTTCGGTTAAAAAAGAAGTGATGGTCGCGGGCTTCACAATTGCGGGAACGCCGGCTAATAAATTCACGGCAATTTTTTCAAGCATTCCCCACACCGGAAAATTAAATGCGTTGATGTGAATGGCGACACCTTCCTTCGGCACTAAAATATGCTGCGCCATGAATGTGTTGCTTTTGCTTAAATTAATTCCGTCGCCATCGAGAGAAAAAGCTTCATCAGAAAATTTTCTACGCAGCGATGCATAAGAAAATAAATTTCCGATTCCGCCTTCAATGTCGATCCAACTATCAACTTTTGTAGCGCCGGTTTGATAACTGATCGCGTAAAATTTATCAAGATGATCGCGAAGATGTAAAGCAAGCGCTTTGAGCATATTTCCGCGTTCGTGAAAAGTCATTTTGCGAAGTGCCGGATTTCCTTTTGTTCTTGCATAATTTAATATGCTTTCAAAATCCAATCCTTTTGTGGAAGCATTTGAAATCGCATCGCCGGTTACAGCATTAAATAAAATTTGACCGTCGCCGTCACCTTTGATCCATTTTCCCGTAATATAATTCTCAAGTTTTTTCATATAATTTATTTGTTGCCACAGAAAGCACGAAAAATTTTTCAAGGCAAAATTAATTTAAAAGAAATCGTTATGGTTCTTTTTTGCTTGTGCAAAAAAGAACCAAAAAAGCACACCCGAAAACGATAACAGCCCGTTTTCGGGATGGGACGTTTGATTAAGCTTTTGTACTACTGCAAACTCAACTATGGAATTCTATGGTGCACATTAGAATTTCTGACTGACTGTATTTTCATACCTGGTTAAATAAATTTTTTGACCAAAATATATTTCAATACCATTAGCTTTGCATCATCATTACTACATCAGGTTGAAACTACTTGTTATTATACTGCATAAATTTTCTGCAATGGTTTTGCTTATAGCCATTGCGGGAACTACTTTCAGCAAAGCCATTGCCCTGTTGGATTATAAACTGAATGAAAATTATATCGCCACTACATTATGTGAGAATAAAGATAAACCTGCCTGTTGCTGTCACGGAAAATGTTTTTTGAAAAAGCAATTGCAAAAAGATGAAGATGGTAACAAAAGCAATTTGCCATTTTCAAAAGATAAATTTGATGTTTCGCTTTTTTGTGAAAATAATGACCGGAATTATGCGATTGATCTAACTCAGGTAAAAACTTTCTTCGATAATTATCTTCTAAAAAAATATTCTTCTTTGATCTCTCCTGTTTTTCATCCGCCGGGAGTTGCATAGTCAATTGTCAATGGTGAATAA
>DATHPY010000626.1:0-8435 GCA_035483315.1 Puia sp.
AGGAGCACTACGAGAGGATAAGGATCTTCCCGTGAAGTCAGCGCGAACAGATCAATTGAGGCATAAAAATTAGTCAAATCGTCAGTTGTAAAAGCAAAGTTTATTTTATTCTCTAATTCAGCTTTTTGCACATCGTATAAAAGTCTCTTAAGTTCAACGCCCTCATTTGCTCCTATCCATAAAAATTTGATATTGGCTCCCGGCATTTTTTTAAAAACCTGTATGGCAACTTCTATAAAAATATCAGGACTCTTGCGCCAATCAATAGTGCCTGCTGCGCCAACAACAAAAGGTTTATGTTCATCAACATTTCTTGGAGCACGCTGAGATGATTTTTCCAAACGGATATAATAGGGCAGTATATCAATTTTTTCTTCGGGAACAGCAAGATGTTTAATAAGAAAATTTTTTACCGCTTTTGAAGGCGCTAAATAATGATCTGTACTTTTTATTAAAGCCAAAAGATCCTGCTGAGAAGTAAAAAATGAGCTTCCCATTTGCAGTTCATGAATATAACTTACGATCGGACCTTTATAATAATTTCTTATCACCGGAAGAAGATCACCATTTGTAATGGTATTTGAAATAACAAAGTCTATATCTTCAAGAGCTTTGCGGATATTTTTTTTTGAAAATTCAGATCTGTTTAATTTTCGCGAAAGTTTGTTTTTATTTTTTGCAGCAAAAACCGACCCTGCCTTTTTGAAACCATCCATTACCTGGCCGGAATAATTCTTGATCAAAAATCGGACTTCTGTTTGGGGACTTTCGGATCTTATTGCTTCTGCTATATTGATCAGTAAAATGGGAGCGCCTGTGCGGGTATCATCATGAGATATTAAAAGAATCTTTTTCATTTAAAAATTGTCATAAACAATTTCGTTTATTTAAGAACAAAGTCTTTATAAATTGCTTTTGGAGAGAAAAAATATTTTGAACAAAAACTTTCCATGAAAGACCTTTTAATAAATAAACAATATTTATTTTAACTCCCTGGAAAATTTGATTTTGCCCGCTATAGAGTTGAGTGATGATCGATACTCTTTTTGAAATAGCAGCACGTAATGATCTTTCATCTCTGTTTTTAAAAAGCTCTTTTTTTATTACTTTATAAAAAGCAAGATGCATTTTATATGCTTTGATCAACTTTTCATTCGATTCGTGCATGCTTCCATGAATACCAGAACCATGAATCCGATATACTGCTGTGATATCAGGAAGACAAAAAGCTTTTTTTTTGCTTGAATACAAAAGCAATAAATAAAGCGACCAATCTCCAAACGGTTGTTGTGAAAACCATGTTGGTAAAATAAAATCGGCATTTTTTTTGAAAACCACAGTGGTTGTTAATTGATTATTTCCTTCTATAAAATCATCAATATCTAATTCTACACCTGTGGAAATTTCGGAATTTATGTTACTCAGTTTAGTAAAGTCGTTATAAATTGTTCCTCTTGTAAAGCATATTACATATTGATCGTTATTTTCTAGAAAATCTATTTGCTTTTGCAATTTATTTTCATCTGTCCAATAATCGTCTCCGTCCACTAAAGCGATATATTTTGCCTCGGAATTTTTTAATAAAATAATTCCGTTTCTTTCGGGTGCATTTAATCCAAGGTTCCTTTCCTGATAAATAACTTTTATCTTGTCTGGAGCTTTTTTTTCAAATTCTTTTAAGATTTCAATGGAACCATCTGTTGAGCAATCATCACCAATAAGTAGTCTGAAGGGGAAATTGGTTTTTTGATCTAATATGCTGTTTAGCGTTTTTTCCAGGTACAGTGCATGGTTAAATACAGCTATGTTCACGTCGACGAGAAAATCCATAATTTATAAACCTAAATCTTTTTTTGCTGCTTCTTTAACGAGTGAGTCTAACCAATTGTGCATACTTATCCCTTTAGCCTTTGCCGCCCGATATGCCAGTTCTTTAGTTTCTTTTGTTACTCCTTCAAGTTCTCCTTCTAATCTCGTTCTCAATGTTCCGCCCTTTACACCTTCAATGTCATAATCGAAATTAGCGTTGGGTTCGCCATCTCCAACTTCAAAATCTATTAAATAAAAAACCCCGCCTATTACCCATTGCAGAGTAACTTTTCTTGCCTCAACAGGAATATCTTTTAAAGGTACATCTGCTAAAAATTGAGGATTTGTTTTAGATAAAACTTTGCTAAAATAGGTATGCCTTAACCACGGAGGCATACTTTCATCGCCAACAACTATTTTGCCACCTACTTTTGTAACCCGAACCATTTCTTTCAAGCTCTTTTTTATTTCAGGGAATTCTCCTAATCCACCAAAACTATACGTAGCATCAAAATAGTTATCAGGAAAAGGTAAGTACGCTGCATTCGAAATACAAAACATTTTCTTGGCATCGTTCACATTCAATAATTTTTGAAAACAGATATTCAGCATTGAAGGTGAAATATCTTGTAGTACAATTTCTCCATTTGGACCTAATCTTTTTGCAATAATCTCTGAATCTCTTCCAGTGCCACAAGCAATCTCAAGTACCTTAGAATCAGGATTAATATTTAGTTTATCAATAAACTTATTCCTGATCTCGTTTTCGTTTTCATTATGCGTTTTAAATGTCTGATATAAAAATTTGTCATAAACATCCGCCCTGTTTTCGTAAAACTCCAACGTATTTTTTTCTTTTGACTCAAGTGTAACAGGATAAGTAAGGTCAGGAAAATTATGGATGAATTTGTATTCGATACCCGAATCTGTAATCAATTTCTTTACGCCATCTTTTTCAATGAGCGATAGCTTCTGATGAGTATCGGGCGATATAAAAGCAAAATCTTCCTTATCCATAAATCAAATTAGGTTTTTAAAATAATTTTTAGAATTCAATTCATAAAATTTACAAGTAATCCATTTATCGTTTTTCATAAATACTTCTTCCTGTGTGTACAAATAATTAAACCCGAGCCGCAAGATCAAATTTTCTGAATTTTTATTGTTTATATGATGACCTACTACAAGTTTATTTAATTTTAATTCATTAAATCCAAAATCAATCACTCTTTTCCCTGCTTCTGTCATAATACCTTTTCCTTGAAATTTCGGGACAGCCCAATATGCCAATTCACCCCGATTGTACGTTAATGCTCTATGTTTTCTCAAAATACTTATTATAGAAAATAGTCCACAAAAATTTTCATCTATAAAAATGCACCAGGTAATAGTCTTACCAACAGCCATAGTTTTCAATGTCTCATCTATAAACTTTTGCGTTTGTGAAATATCTTGATGCGATTCCCAAGACATATCTTTTGAAATATCAGGATCCGATACATAAGGCCATAATATAGTTGCATCGGAACTTGACAGAGGTCGTAATAATAATCTTTCCGTTTCTAAATTAATTAAATCCATTCAAATCATTTAATAATGTAAGCAGTAGGCATCCAACCCCAGGGGAATGTTCTAATTTGAACGTCGGGAAGAAATTCTTTGATTGCTTGTGTTTCACCAGGAGCAATTTCAAAATTAAATTGATCTAAAATTAAATATCCGCCTTTGATGAGTCTATTCCAAAAATGTGGAAGGCATGCCTTTACAACATCATACATACCAGCATCCAGAAATACCAATTTAAATTGAAGATGAGGATATTTTTCAAAAAAATTCGTGAGATCTTTTGTTACATCAAGATTATGAATTTTTGCAATGTTGTCAATTTGCTGAGCATTTATAAGTTTCATTAAACGCTCATAAGGTTCCATATCTGAATGCTCAATAATTTTGCTTTCGTCTTTAGAGGGTTCGTTGCCTTTGAACCAATCAAATCCATGAACCTGCGTAAAAGAATTCGGTTCGAATATTTGAGTAAGTTTTGAAAAAAACAAAAAAGATCCACCCTTATAAACACCTACTTCTGCAATATGTCCCGCCAGACCAAGAGTTTTTTGATAACATTCATAAAAACTCAAATACCTTGACAATGTTTGAGATCCGGTAAAACAAGGAAAATAATGAATAAAATCTTCGATTTCATAATTGAGTTGTTTGATTATTTCCAATCCTTTATAATAAGGCTCTTTTCTTGAAGCATGTTTTTGCGTCTCAAGATCTCCAGGAATGTAATCCTTTGTTGCTTTCATTTTTAAAATTTTAATTTGGCATAACCAAAACCTTCTTTACCAAATGAATTTCCGTTATAAAATAAATAAAAAAAATCGTTGATCTTAGTAATTGCTGGGTAAGCCATCATTTCACTATCCCATCCGTTTTCTGAAACGAAAACTCCGGCATCTTCATCTCTTCTTTCCCAGCTAAATAAATCTTTTGAAACAGCGTGGCCGATTTTATAAGCGTCTGTTCCGTTTCGGAAATTAAAACTTCCCCGGTAACAATACCACATGTGATAATATTCCTCAAGTTTTATAACCGAAGGTTTTGTGATCGCCTCAAATTCATTTTTTTGCTTTATCGCAATTTGATTGTGTTGATGCCAATCCAATCCATTTTTTGAAGAAGCATATTTAATATCATAAGTATGTTCGAGTTTGCCATTGATCTCATGCCAGTTTGTTCCCGAACAATACCACATATGCCAATTGCCATCATCATAATATACATCGGGAGAAGTTGCAGAAAATATTTCGAATTTTGTTCTATCTATTATCGGACCTTTAAATGGCTTATGGAAAGAGAAACCACCATCGTCGCTTATTGCTACACCTGTATAATTATTATACGGAACCCCAACACTTTTGCACCAGCCACTATAATACAAAAAAACACGGCCATCTTTTTCTATTACAGAGCTTGGCATTATACCGTGTTGATCAAAAGTTCCTTTATTGCCTAATTCCAGAATCGGTTTATCATGTACATAAATTATTTTACTGATGTCTTGAAGATCTAAATCACAAAAAGTAGTCAGGGTTAAGTCTTGCTTTGGCCTTGTCGCAAAATATACTCTTAGTCTATCTTCTTTTAATAATAAAGTTGGTACTTGTGCATGTGACTTACTCCAGCCGATTTTTTCAATTAAGTTTTCTATCATTCCAATTTTAATCCACTCCATTACTTATAAATTTGAAAAAGAAGAAATGCGCAAAAACTGACTACTGTTTACTCTTAATGGTTTTGAAGATTCTGAAATTACCACTTTTTCATCCTCAAGATCTTTGACTGTTAATGAATTTGCGCCAAGAAAACATTTCTTTCCAATTTTTACACTATGACCAATGGTAGCATTTACTGCAAGAAAAGTATTGGCACCAACATGAACATTCCCGGAAACATTGCAGCAGGAAGTGAGCCAGCAATTATCATCAATCACAGAATGATGAGCAACCATCGCTCCACTGAAAATAAAAATATTATTCCTGATTTCTACACAGGGATGAATTAAAGCCGGAGGCATAATGAAACAATTCCATCCGATAGTTACATTTAATGGCAAACGGGCATGAGGACTAATTACTGATACTAATTTGTATCCTTTTTCTATTGCTTCCCTGCATTTTATTTCACGTACGGAATTCAGATCGTGATAGCCGATCGCAACAAACATATCATACTCTGCCGGTGAATACTCATTTTGCACATTATTAAAATCCAGTACCGGTAATCCATGAAATGTTTCGTCTACTTTATATTTTTCATCTACACAAAATGCTTTTACATTAAAGCCACATTCTTCCGTAGCATAATAAAAAACTACTTCTGAAATTTTACCGATCCCAAATATGATAAGATCTTTTTTTATACTCATAGTAGTGCTAATTGTTTACGATCAATTTTGCCGTTCGCATTTTTTGGCAGTGAATCTAAAACTTCAATTATCCTGGGCACCATATATGGTGGCAATAAGTTTTTCAGGTCAAGTACTATAGAATCCTTTTTAATATTTTCATTTATGCTTACAAATGCTTTGATCTGTCCTAATTCTGCGCTGACCTTTTGATAAATTACTCCCACTTCGTTTATGTACATGAGCGAATTGAATGCGGCTTCTATTTCTTCAAGTTCGATCCGGTAACCCATGTGTTTTATTTGATTATCTATTCTTCCCCTGAAGTGAAGGTTTCCATTCTTTGCTCTCTCAACAACATCCCCGGTTTTATACATTATATCACGAAATTTTTTTTGGGGATTTTGTACAAAAGATTTTTCAGTTCTTTCAATGTCATCGTAATATCCCAATCCAACACATGGACCAGTAAGAGCAAGCTCACCGAAATTAATATTTTGCGGATCAAAAGGAATTATTTCGTAACCGAAATTAGGTGCGATCCGACCGAGAGTTGCCAGTTCGTTCATGTTTTCAAAATCAGAATCTGATATCTTATGCATGGAACAAATACAAGTGCATTCCGTAGGGCCATATACATTGAACAGTGTTATCCGGTCTTTAAAGAGATCGTACAACTGCTTTAGTTTATTTTTAGGAAAGCCCTCGCCTCCAAATGCTATTTGCTTAATATTTTTAAAATCATTTTTAGAAAGCGCTTTGGTGGTGAGAAGATATACTAATAGTGAAGGAACAGAAAACCAAATTGTACATTCTGAATCATTGATCGCTTTTACTAAATCATTCGCGCTTTTAAGCAGATCGCTTTTTATGGGCACTAATGTTGCTCCACTAAATAAAGATGTATAAAAATCAAATACAGAATTATCGAAGTAAATAGGATTAGCGTTAGTGAACACATCATCCGATTTGACATTAAAAGTTTGTTGACCCCACTGAATAAAATTGAGCACATTGTTATGACTCATCACAGCGCCTTTTGGAAAACCAGTAGATCCGGAAGTAAACATGATATAGGCCGGGTCGCTGCCAGTAACCATATTGACTGATTCCAGATCCTTCCCATCGCGCGCAAATATTTCTTTTTGAAAATCTGTATTGGTGAGATCAAAGAATGTGGCTGACGGGAAAGATTGATTAAACTCTTTGGAGATCTCATTTTCTGTATTATCAAAAAAAACAGCATTGGGTTTACAAACGTCAAGAATTTTTTTTATGCGCGCCCAGGGACTGGTTACATCAAGATTTGTATAGACGATCCCTCTCTTTAAACATGCCAGCATTAGGGCATAACCAAAATAAGTCTTCTCATTAAAAATGGCAATAACCTGATTTTTTTCAAATCCATTTTGTACGAGAAACTGTGCTAATTGATTTGATAACTGATTTAAGTGAGAGTAATTTATTAAAGTTCCATCCGGATATTTCAATGCAACTTTCTCAGGGTATTGTTTTGAAATTTCATAAAACTGTTTCCCTAAATTGTAATTATAGTGCATAGACTCTTAAATCGTCAATCCTCCGTCCAATGAAAGCGTTTTGCCATTAAAATAATTATTTTCTATAACAAATTTTATGGCAGAAAATAATTCTTCAAGTTCGCCCAATCTTCCTAAAGGAGTATTTTTTTGCCATTTGCTCAGCATGGCTTCACTCAAATTTTTTTTTGTTGAGGCTGTATTAAAAAAACCCGGTGCGATCGCTACTGCCCGTATTTTAAACATACCTAATTCCTTGCTCCAGGTTTTAGCCAATGCTTCAACTCCAGCTTTTGAAGCAGCATAAGCAGACTGTCCAATATTTCCTTTTGCAGATATTGAACTGATATTAATAATCACTCCCTTTGCTCTTTTTTCGACCATGTGCTCAACAACGTTAGCCGTCACATAAAAAACTGCATTGAGATTTACGTTTATAACTTTTTCCCAATTAGAAATACTGTGTTTCTTATTTGCAGGCGATAAAGTATTTATCAGTGGTTCGCTATGTATGATGCCGGCATTATTGATACAAACATTAACTCCTCCGTGTTTTGCAAAAATGTCTTTTATTACTTCTTCAACATTTGCAGGATTTGTAACATCACAATTATAACAAATGAGTTTTTCGTGTTTAGGTAAATGGTCGATCAATTGATTGTTGTCAAGAACAAATATTTTTTCGGCCTTATCCAGAAAATTCAGTGCGACAAATTGACCTAATCCCTGCGCTGCTCCTGTAATTAATATTTTAGCTTCTGAAATATTCATTATAACGCTTTACCCTTTGAAACAATGATTTTTTTTATATCGCCCACCGTTTGCATTGTTGCAATTTCTTCGCCACTAACTTCAATACTATATTCTTCTTCAAGTTTGGTAATAAAAAACATATGCGTCATGGAATCCCATTCAGCAAAATTAATCAACCTGGTCTCGTCATTGAATTGAGATTCGGTCACATTAAATGAATCTTTTAAAACTTTATTTAATTTCATAATTTAAAAGTTATTTGTTTGGCGGGATTTGTAAGTTCATACTGATCTATTAATTCGATAACCTTCGCCTTCGAATTAAACATTAGTGCATCTATTATGGAAAGATAAGGCACAAATTCATTATCGAATTGTGTATAAGGAACCGCAATAGTTTTTAAAAAAGATAATTTTATTCCTGAC